>JAOZVT010001229.1 GCA_025869455.1 Prosthecobacter sp. | reverse complement strand
GATTGGTAAGTCACTCGTGACCTCCGGCTTTCTCCTGGATCAGTATTTTCAATCGGCAAATCGACTCGTTGAAGCGCGGCTAGGGAAGCCTCAAATGGAACCAAAGTCCTGGGATTTTAAAGACCACTTTGTTCAGTATGAGGAACTGACGGGATCTCATAAGGCCGCCTTCAATTTCAGGTATCTTTGTCTCTACGAACAGCCGAATACGGACACTCGGCAGGGTGGTTATGGCCACATCGAAGACTTCCTTCAAGGCGTGCCTGAATCAGGACTCTACGAGATCCAAGTTAACGCGCAGGCGATGCATCGTAACACGCATTACGATCCCGCTATCTTCGGCATCGATTTCTCTGAACCCTTCATTCTCGGGGTGGTGCCAGGAGACGTGACCAAGGGGCACATCCATTATCCGCAGGCAATCGAACCCTTGCTCGCCAAAGCCATTGTTCCTGACGAAGAAGCGAAGTGGCTCAAATTCAAAGTGTGGCTCGAAGCAGGCCAAACGCCTCGCTTCATTTTCCCCAATGGACCCTATGAGTCCCGGGCATCCGTCGTCACGATCAACAAGCGTTACAAAGACGAGTTTAAAAGCAAGATCCCCTCATCTGGAGTTAGCCGCACACACCTTTTGTTAGAAGGTGAACTGCCCCATATTCGCATCGGGGAGATTAAGATCCATGGACCTCTGGTGGAAAAAGGCGGCAGCTTGGAAGAGATCGCCATTTTCGGAGCAAAAGGTTTTCAGGCGGATCATGCGCTGGATCAACTTTATGCCTTTGGAGAACGCGCCTTTCGTCGTCCACTCAAGGACAATGACCGCGCCCGCATTCAGAAGACCTATGACATGAGGATTGCTGAAAAAGCGACCCCACGGCAGGCGGCTTTGGACACCCTCAAGATGATTCTTTGCTCGCCCTCGTTTCTCTACTTCAGTGAGATCACCGACGAAAAGGAAGCGAAGCTCGGTCCTTACGATCTGGCCACCCGCCTCTCCTACGCCTTGTGGGCAGCGCCGCCAGATGAGAAGTTACTCGCAGCCGCTGCCTCTGGCGCATTGAGCGATCCTAAAAAACTCAGAGAAGAATGCCTGCGACTCCTCGCCGATCAAAGGGCGGAGGGTTTTGTGAATGGGTTCCTCGATGCTTGGCTAAACTTGCGCGATCTAGGTGGCATGCCGCCTCCGCGTGATACGACCCGTGTTTATTACGCTGAGAACCTCCCCGAGGCGATGAAGACTGAAACACGGCTCTTCTTCTCCCATCTGCTGGCCGAAAATGAATCGGTCATGCAGTTCCTCGATGCGGACTATACCTTCGTGGATAAACGGCTGGCTAAACTCTACAACCTGCCTGAGCAAAAGACCCTTCGCATCGCTGATGGATTCAAGCGTGTCAGCATTGCTGGCAATCGCCAGCGCGGTGGACTTCTCGGCATGGCCGGAGTCCTGGCCGTCAGTGCCAATGGTGTCGAAACTTCTCCGGTGACACGAGGCGTCTGGGTTTCTGAAAACATCCTCGGCATCAAGCCTCCGCCACCACCGGATGTCGTCCCCGCCATTGATGCAGACGTGAGTGGTGCTACCACCATCCGAGAACGCCTAGCCAAACATCGTGCCGATAAAACCTGTGCCGAATGCCATCGTAAGATTGACCCACTTGGATTCGGTTTGGAAACTTTTGACCCTATTGGAAGATGGCGCTCCAATTATCCGAAACCTAAGACCAAGGCACCTGCTCCGAAGGTCGACTCCACGGGAGAATTCACTTCAGGCGAGACCTTTGCCGACTTCCACGACTTTAAGAACATTCTCCTCAAAAGCCGCCAAGATGTCTTTACTCGGCACCTCATTGAGCAAGTGCTCAGCTACTCTGCAGGACGCCATATGGAACCCGTGGATGACTACGTTATTGAAGACATTCTGCGGACTGTCCAGAAAGATAACTATGGCCTTCGCACCCTCATCGTCGAAGCTCTATCGAGCGAGATTTTCCGTTCGCGATAGGCACGAGATTTGTTCTGCAACAATTCGAGGGCAAGCGTGCGAAGTCTATTTAGCCTGTACTCTGCGATGGGATCACTGCCAGCGGCTGCAAATCTTGGTCTCAGGCTTTTTTTGCCGATATCTCAAGCTGAATCGCGGAATCCGGGGACTTTCGGAAAACTCATTTTCACTCAGATTCTGCTATTCATTGATGCCACCCCTGGTTCTGCATCTGACGGAAAGAGAATCTTGAACGGTCGATTGAAGCTCCCTTCCAGATTCTGGAGGTGCCAATGAATTCA
>JAOZVT010001228.1 GCA_025869455.1 Prosthecobacter sp. | reverse complement strand
GTCAACTGGCTGTTGTCGACCTGAAATCGCGCCGCTGCGCCATCGATGACTTCGAGGATATTGCCGTTGCCGCCGATCAGGTTCGAACGGTTAGCTATTTCGATCAATACCGGTTGATCGTCCGGCGTCGCAAAATCGACTTTGATCGCTGCGCCGGTGCGGCCCTGCACGGTTGACCCATCAACCTTCAATACGCTCTGTGCGGTGACATCGCTCGGGTTCAAAACGGTGTCCTCGCCGAAGATGATACCGTTCAGTTCTCCAATGACCCGGCTGTCTGCACTGATGTTGGCGTTGCCGCCATAAAGTTCGAGGCCAACCCCATCTGCGTTGGTTCCTTCAACCCGGCTGTCCACCAGATTCAACGTACTGAGGGATGTCACCGCTGCACCCGAGAAGCCTCCTGTCAGCGTACTGCCAGTGACGGTCGCTGTTGAGCCAACGGGTATGTTCAAGTCGCGCGCAAGCGACATTGCTCTGCCATCGCTGGACAGCGTACTGCCGGACACCACTGCCGTGCTGTCAGTCAAGTTCAGCGCCGTGTCAAAATTGCTACCTGTCACCCTTGCCCCATCCAGAGTCACGAGGGCATCTGCGGAGGCTTCAATCTGTGAAGTGTTGGCGGAAATCGCATTTAATGTTCCACCGCCGACAACGATGTTAAGCGCATCACCACCATTGAGGTTGAGCGTGGCAGTGGCAGGGATGAACCAGGCCTCTGGCGTAGCACCGACGGATACTGGTGCGACCTCGCCAGGATTGAGATTTCGCGAAAAAGAAACCTCCGAGAACGCAACTAGCACTGCCGCGTACGAGAGCGTGCCAGTAACTTTTAAAACTGTCGGTCCCAGTCTTTTTTCAATCGTCATATTAACTTCTCATTGAGTTTAATCAGGACGGAAAAACGACGGCTCAGATAATCAAGCCCAATCAGTCACCCGTGGTTGAGGGGGGCAGAGAATACCTGCAAGCCAGAACCATTTCTGTAGGAATAATCCTCTTTGTTAGTGGGTTTAATCGTCCAGAATCGAGATGCGCCGTACGTTTTTAGTCGTCAACGAGGTTGCATTACCGGGAGAATTTCGCTCTCCCGGCAATGCAATAACACCGATTGCCGATTAAGGAGCAGGCTCAGGATCCCAGCCTGGTTCCGTCTCGCAGTACTTGAGGTCACCGTTGAGCAAGTAAACCACCATTTCTTCAACTTCCGATGTAGGCACAATCGGCGTGGAGTACCAGATTTTCACATAGCCCGCATAAAAATCGCTTAGATCAGGTGGTGTAGCAGGAGGACGAGGAAGATTGCGAATAAAAGGTGTATACGGCACTTCCCAAATCATGCCAGCCGTTAGTTCTGCATCAGTGATAGCACGAGTCTTACTAAACACAGTATCGGCCGGCGCATCTACCGTATAAGCCTTGTCATGCCAGCCTTGCCAATTGAATGTGATGTCCATCCCATCGGTGAAATGATCATTGGGATTGATCTTGAACGTCGCAACGTGATCATCCCCCGTCAAACTCAAGCAAATGATGTTCGGGTATTTGGTGTCATCGGTAGGTGGACGTTGGAATTCCGGTTTATCGAGGACGATGACTACAGTATTGACAGTTACCGTCTCTTTTTCCGACTTTTGAGTATTATTTCGAGCCGGGTTTTCATATACCCACCAAGCGTCTTTTGGTCCAATACCACCCGGGCCGACAACGCTATATGGCAAATCTAGCTCAATGATTGTATTGATATTCGATACAGTCATTGGCATGGAATTAACGATAATTTCGCCTTGATTCCCGAGATACATCAGAGTGACCAGATCGCCCGCTTCGGGATCGGGAAATGTCGTCCCGACTGTGACAGGCGATACATCGATGTAAGCCTTGGCTGTTTGATTGACGTCATGAGGGCCGAGCACGTTGTCCGTAACAGGGGCCTGTCCGCGGACAATAAGTTTCTTGAACTCGGGATTAACCTCAGGGGGTGGGTTCGTCGGGTCGACGGTATAAGGCGGATGCGTCGAGAAATCTGTTTTTACAGTTATTGTTCCACTGTCGGCCGATAAACCGCTACGCATCAAGTCTGCTTTGACGACCACGTCCAGCTCAAAATTCGTACCCGTCTGGTTATCAAAGTATTGTTTGCTCAGACTCGCCCAAGGAATGGTGAACTCCAGTTCCTGGAGTGCATTGAATTGGAGATCCTGGGCAGGTTGAGTGCCGTACGTCAGGCTCACTCCATCGGTGTCGAGCGTATCTACCAACCGGCTGACTTTTACCTTCACACCTG
>JAOZVT010001227.1 GCA_025869455.1 Prosthecobacter sp. | reverse complement strand
CAAACCATCTCATCCTCCGCTTCCTCACCATGAATCTGCGGAACCATAAAAAGCTCCTCATCATAGATGGCAGCCTAGGCTTCACCGGTGGCATGAATATTCGTGAGGGCAACATGGTCTCTCGAAATCCCGCCCATCCCGTACGGGATCTTCATTTCCGCATCACAGGCCCCATCGTCACTCAAATGCAGCATGTCTTCGCGGAAGACTGGCACTTTTGCTTCGGTGACGTTTTAGAAGGTGAAACTTGGTTTCCCAAGGTCGCGCCCACAGGCGGAACGCATGCACTCGGCATTGTGGATGGGCCAGATGAAGACCTTGAGGTCATGCCCGTAGCCCTCTTTGCCGCCCTCAATGCAGCCAAAGAAAGGATCTGCCTCATCACCCCCTATTTCCTTCCCACCGCCATCCTCTTAGCCGCACTCAAGCTCTGCGCTACCCGGGGAGTTTCAGTGACCCTCATCACCCCCGCCAAAAACAACATCGCCTTCGTCTCCTGGGCCGCGCGCACCTTTTACCCAGAGCTTCTGGAAGCTGGCTGCCACATCTACGAGTCGCCTGCCCCATTTGATCATTCCAAGCTTCTCCTCATTGATGACGCTTGGAGCTGTCTCGGCTCCACCAACTGGGACCCCCGCAGCCTCCGGCTCAATTTTGAATTCAATCTCGCCTGCCATTCCTTTCCGCTAGCACGCCGTTTGATGGAGATCTTCGAACAAAAGAAACAAGAGAGCCAGCAAGTCACGGAGGCCAGCTTGCAAAATATCCCCCTCCCGATTCGCCTCCGCAGCGGCTTCGCCCGCCTCTTCATCCCAGCTCTCTAATATCTTGGCAATCCACTCAACAGCCCCCCCATCCCTAATGACGCACTTAATTGAGATCTTATAGATTTGCTGGCCCAAAGAAGAAGAAAAGCGTCTCCCTAGGCAGTTGGGGCTTTGAAAGAACGATGCATCTGACGGCGAAACCCATGCAAACGCAAGGAACTGTCCGGCAGAATATCCAGCATGGTGTAGCCATTGTTTTCTAGACCCGTGCCCTCAATCATCGCCACCAGGGTGCAATACGGAATCCCACCAATGGTCTGAAGATCGTTTTTATGCGAATGCCCTTGAAACACGGCTAGCACTTTCTTGGATTTCTCCAAAATCGCACGCACCTCCGCCGCATTCTTCACCGCATGGGCAGCGTCCAAATCCAGACGCTGATGCGCAAGAATAATCACAGGGCCTGTCGCACGCATCAGTTCATCCTTCAGCCATAAAAGCTCCTGCCCAGGAATGTGGCAGTCCTGCCAATGCGCATTCTTCCGACCATAGGCCGTACCATCTTCACGGAAACAAGCATCCAGCAAGATGAACCTTATACCATTCTGCTCAAAAGAACTGTAACCCGAAAATGCAGCTCCCGTATGGGCAGCAAATTCAGCCTTCGTCAGCGTGGCCACACAATGATTGCCTAACACATAATGCCGAGGCATCAAAAGTCGGGCGTAATGTTGCTCCATCGTTTTTAACCACTCTAACTCTTCCTCCACCGTCGGAGCTTGATCAATCAAATCTCCCAGTTCAACGACGGCAGCCGGTTTCTCCTGATTCAGGAAATCCACCGCCTCATCCAACTTCGCCAAAGCCTCGCGGTAAAAACGTGTCTTCGTCGGGTCCTTCTCCGCATAATGAAGATCCGTCATGAGTCCAATCCGCAACGTCGGCTTCGCCTCTTCATCCGCAGCCAAAACACAGCCCGCCCCAAACCCCGCTAGACAAAAAGTACTTTGATGGAAAAAAGCGCGTCGCGTTGTCATGATTTTGGAATCCACCTTATACGCCAGCCTTCACTGCAAACTGACATCAAGAACACGACTTGAACGAATAGAACAGCTTCCCCCCATTTTGAGCCGTGCAGAAAATTCGCCACTTATCCCAAATCGGGGGTTCCCAGCATTGCATAACCTTCACCCACCCTCGAAAATAAAAGAACCGCCTCTTTCCGGCTCATTTTCCCAAACCCACCCTCGCCCCTAAAGGCAAACTTCCCCATTCATCCCCAAATGGGGAAAATAATCCCCACCTCAAAACACTTACAATCAACGCATTAACTCAAAATATCCCCAAATGGGGAAATTTTTCACCTTTTCCCCATTCCCATACAAATAGCTGCCCCAGAGTAGGCACAAAGCCCACCAGCAACCCGATTCTAACAAGACACGTTCCAGGGTTGTCAAAACTGGCAAAATGCTCTAGCCTGCTCGCCCTTCTGACCAAGGCGCTGTGCCAGCTGCCATTTC
>JAOZVT010001226.1 GCA_025869455.1 Prosthecobacter sp. | reverse complement strand
ATCATTACAATGGCAAGACGACACCTCAGATCATTCTGGTATCTCCAACACCTGCTGAAAAGCCGCATGAAGAATTGAACGTGCAGATTCAACTCTACACAGCGGCGATGAAGAAGGTGGCCCAGGCTGAAGGGGTAGGCTTTGCGGATGTCTTTGATCCGCTTTTGGCCCTCAAGAGCAACAATCAAACCACCATCAATGGAGTGCATCTCAATGAACAAGGCTACCGTAGCTTTTCTGAAGAACTCTTCCGAGCTGTATTTCACGAAACGGCACCGACCCTGAATGAAGGCGTGCGTGCAGCGGTGGTGGAAAAGGAAACCAAGTTCTTCCAGTATTATCGCCCGCTAAACTACTACTACATCAAAGGCGGACGCGCAGAGCCGTATGGCGTTGTCAATTTTCCAGGTGAGCTTGAGAAGTTGAAACAAATGGTGGCTAACCGAGATCAACTGATCTGGAACATCGCTGAAGGTAAGGTCACCCCTGATACAAAACCTCCAGCAGAACCCGATATCACGAAGTTGGTGGATGACTCCAATACACTGCCGTTGCCCGCCATCACCGGGGATAGGCCCGTGAATGAATGGCTGAGTCCAGAAGATGAATTGAAAGCTTTCAAGATTGACCCGCGCTTTGAAGTGAACTGCTTTGTCAGCGAGGAAGATTTCCCTAAATTCGTCAAACCCATCGCCATGCGTTTTGATGGTCAAGGTCGCCTATGGGTGAGCACCAGCATCACCTATCCGCAAATCCTTCCTGGTCATGTGCCCGAGGATAAAATCCTTATTTTAGAAGATACCAATCATGATGGTAAGGCGGACAAATGCAGTGTTTGGGCCGACAAACTGCACATCCCCTTGAGTTTCGAATTCGGAAACGGTGGCATCTTTGTTTCTGATCAGCCTAACCTGACGTTCATCAAAGACACCGATGGTGATGGCAAAGCAGACTTTCGCCAGAAGCTGCTCACGGGGTTCGGGACTGAGGACAGTCACCATGCCTTGCATGACTTTGCCTGGAGTCCTGAAGGTGATCTCATTTTCCGCGAAAGCATCTTCCATCACAGCCAGGTGGAGACGCCCTATGGCCCCGTGCGTGCCCGTGACAGTAGCTTCTTCCGCTACACGCCGAAGACAGGCAAGCTCATCGCCTTTGGCAATTATCTGAGCACGAATCCCTGGGGCATCACGTTTGATGACTGGGGATTTCATGTCGGCAGTCATCCAGTCTTTGCCAGTGCTGTGCATGCCTTGAATGCTCCCTACCCTGACATTCATGTGCCTGCGGGCAGTTACTTCCCAGCGTATAGCGGCACCTGCGGTCAGGATTTCTTGACAAGCAGCCACTGGCCTAACGAATTGCGTAAAAATCTTTTCATGCGTGTTCGCTACAAGCCGACCAACGAAGTAGAGCTGCATGAATGGATCCAGCAAGACACACACTTTGAAGAGAAGAAGGTCGGCATCGTCTTCCAGTCCACCAATCTCAGCTTCATCCCTGTGGACATCCAGCAAGGCCCCGATGGAGCCATGTATGTGGCGGATTGGTACAACCCAGTCAAAGGCCACATGCAATATTCCCTGCGCGATACCCGCCGCGATAAAAAGAGTGGCCGCATCTGGCGTATCACCGCGAAGGGACAGGCGCTTGAGGAAGCTCCAAAGATCGCAGGTGCCAGCGTTCCCGAGCTACTGGACTTGCTGAGAAGCGAGAACTACCGGACGCGCTATCATGCCAAGGTGGAGTTGCGTGGGAAAGCCCCCCATGAAGTCCTTGCCGCACTGAATGAATGGCCAGGAAATGCGACCAAGACCACAAACATTAACCACGACCTGGTTGAAAAACTATGGCTGTATCAAAGTCTGCTTTCGGACCACCAGGCCACGGAGGCGGAAACGAAAAGCTATTCCATGCTACTTCGGACTTTGGCAGAAAACAAAGATCTCAGAGTGCGTGCTGACGCCGCTCGTGCCCTGCGTTGGATTCCGAATGATTGGATGATTGAGGTGTGGGATGACAATCATAAAATTGCCCCCACGTCTTTACGACAACATTTACTCCAAATGGGTGTGAACGATCCCAGCGGTCTCGTTCGCTTAGAAGCCGCCATTTCCGCCAGTTACATCGGTACACCAGAAGCTCTGGAATCGGCTCTGGATCTACTGAAGCACCCGATGGACAGCTACCTCACGTATGCACTCCGAACGGCTGTGGATAGCTACACCTTGCAGCCACTCTGGAAAGGTAACGCGGCGTTCATGGCCAAGCATCCAGATCGGAAGAGCA
>JAOZVT010001225.1 GCA_025869455.1 Prosthecobacter sp. | reverse complement strand
TGGCCATCGTGCCACTCAGCGAATGCAATACGCCAACTTTCACCGTCTCCTCGGCATGCAGGGACGGAAGAACTCCAACAAGTGCCAGTGAAGGCAGCAAAAGGGAAAGAAACTTATTTCTTTTCATAGGATAACTTAAAAGATTGGAAGGCTCGAAAAATGGAAGGGGAAAGGCAGGTGAAAAGTCTCGCTCTCCACCTGCCTCAAGGGACAAATTAGAACGAGACGGAAACGCCAGCGCTGCCCATGATGAAGCCTTCATCTGGGTTACCTGGGATCACCTGATCGTTGGTGTAGAAGTAAGTAGCACCGATGCTAGCAGTGATGCTCTTGGTCAGCGGGATAGAAGCTGTGATACCAGCGGAAGCATAACCGATACCAGCCTGGCCACCATGGAAGTTGTCGGTGTCATAGGACAGAGCGACTGGGAAGGAAAGCGATACTGGGCCCAAGTCGGTCCCAGGAGCGATACCAGTCTGCACAACCAAGCCTTCACCGAAGGTCGTTGCAGCGCCACGATCCGTACGACCATGGAGGAGGAGGTATGGATTCAAGAAGCTGCTGTAAGCCACTTTGAAGTCCACGATCTCTTCAGTGCTGCCACCGTACATCCAGTCTTGATACAACAGGGTGAATGTCCAGTCACCCGTTGCATAAGCAAAGCCAGCCCACACATCCACTTCCTGAATGCGATTACCAATGCTGGAAACAGCATTGTCATTCACATCCCACCACGTACCGAGGATGAAGGAGAAACCACTGCCCAGATTGAAGCTAAGCTCAAGGGAAGGGTTAAAGAGGGGATCCTGCCAGGAACCGCCAGCGGCCCAGACATCTTGACCGTAAGAAACGAAGTGGGTGTTTGCCATCAGCGACAAAGTGCCGGTGACAAAGGGGGCTTCTGGTTCAATGACTGGAGCCGGAGCTTCTTTACCAGAAGGCGTGCCCGCTTGGAGGGAGCCAGCCGTCAGGAGAGCGGCAGCTGAAAGGACTGCGAGCGTCGAGTTGCGCATCAGACCTTGATAAGGGAGTATCAATTTCATCGTATGGTGTGTTGGTTTGTGTTGATTAGCTAAACCTTCGGGAGGGGAATCTGTTCTATTCACAAACGAATTCCCGTTGACGGCCAGCGTCTGCTCATTCAGCACCCCATGTGCCAGCGAAGTCACACATGACATCATTAGTATTAAAGGACTAATTATAGCCTTGTATTACTATGATTTGGACGTTTAATACTACGAATAGTATGAGCTAATCATACATTCGTAACTTCAGGCCATTATGTGGCCTGGAGAATGCTAAGCGCAGACTTTTTAGTGAACTGGTTATCTTCATTAGTTGAAAAACTCTCCCAAATCCTGGGGGGGATCACCTCACTTGGTTTGGTTGACCAAAATGTGCAGACAGAAATTCTTCGTCAGGTCCTCATCGCTAACAGCATTTGCTTTGCAACCTGGATCTGTTGGGATCCAGAAACAAAGAGAACTCAGGAATCACTGACAGGTGGAAAGACTGCTACCATGCGCTACATCCGCCGAAGCCAGCGCTTGGATGAAGAACTCGATATCATTGAAGATGACTGTCCTCTGCCTCCATTCATTGACTCCCCACAACCAAGTTATCGAACCCCCAAGCCAAAAATCAGCATTCGAGTTCAATCTTTTACAGATGGATGGAGATTGTTAGTCGGAGCCTCTTCCTTCATCACGACAGAAAGTGGTGCCTCGGGTTCGTTCGGCGTTGATTTAGCCCTCAACGAAATCACCGAAGAAGCTGTTCAGCGCCCGACTCGCCAGCTTTTGGATTTAATTTCAAACATTGAAAAAACGTTAGGCACATCCATCCTTGTTGTTAGTCCATCACATCGCTTGATCGGGGCTACCTCCCTGGGCATCGAAACGGCAGAACGACTCGCCTCGACTTCGGTTAAAAGAGGCGAATTACTGGCTCCCCCCCTTCTTGGCATCCTGCAAACCGCCGCTTCCCAAAAAAGTCAAATCCCATATCAGCACAACATAGAAACCTCCGGCCAGAGCCTAACCATATGGGTTGCACCTTTGCCGAGCAAAAATCATCGGCTTCTCGTCATCCAACCGGAATCCAAAACCTCTCCACAGGAGAAAGCTCTTGAAACCCTTTCCAAGCGCGAACAGGAAGTGCTAAAATGCCTTCAAGAAGGTAAATCAAACGATGAAATCGCCACCAGCCTGAGCATCAGTCCAAACACCGTCAAAAATCATTTGGATCGGGTGTTTAAAAAACTCGGCGTCACCAACAGATTCGCCGCAGCC
>JAOZVT010001224.1 GCA_025869455.1 Prosthecobacter sp. | reverse complement strand
CTGACTGCATACCAAGAGCGCTTACGGGATTCGAGTCCGCAATCACACTGCTGCCCCAAAACACACCGCTATTGTCCGTGGAGCGAATGTAACAAAGAGTACCATTCGTTGCATCATAATAACTCACCGCTGGGTTACCATTGATGATAGAAAGCGAAGGATGCTGCCCCACATCACCGCCTGAGGCCAAAGTTACAGGTGCCAACCAAGAATTTCCGCGCGCATCCGCCGCACGCACATACTTAAGGTCACCTGCCGTTGCATCATAATAAGCAATGGCTGGATAACCATTCACCACAGCCATTGAGGAATAAGATCCCAGATCACCTGCAGAGCTATCCGTTGGTCCATGAGATATCCAATCCGCGCCACGTGTATTCACCCCTCCGATATGTAAATCATTATCCACGATGCCGCCTTCTAAAGTCAGCTCCAAATTTGCATCCTTAGCCGTGTTTGTATAACTCGTACCCATCGTTACAATCCCAGTCTCCACTCCAAAAACGTCTGGAACATTTGCCACGACCAATCTACCTTCGGCAATTTCGATTCCGCCTTGTTGAGTATTTTGTCCACTCAAGCGTAGCGAACCCTGGCCAAATTTGATTAATTTACCAACACCTGAAAGCCCCCCTGCGAGTTCACCTTCAATGTCAGCAGGCCCATTATCCACACGGACAGCCTGACTAAAGCTACCCAAATCAATAGGATTGAGCAATGTCACTTTATGCGTGGCATCGGTGGCTCCTAATATTAAAGAAGAACCATCCGCAACAAAGCCTTCATTGCCATAACGCAAAACCTTCGGCTGTGCCAAACCTCCAAAATTAACAGTACGATCCTCGCCATAGGCGGCAAAACCACCGCTACCTTTGAATTCGACTTGATTATCGCTTACACCAAGTGTTCGCGAAAAATTTTCGTAATTAAGCCCAAGCACACCATCTTTGATAATGATGTGACTAGAACTAGCCAACGGAGCTGTCGAACTGACTCCACCTGGCACTGCATTGGCTGAATCCAACCTCAGAACACCGCCGTGGACAAAAGTATCGCCAGTGTAAACATTGTTTCCAGAAAGCACCGTCGTGCCCGTCCCCGTTTGTACAAAACTCGTCCTCGAAAGGAATGTGTAGATTGCATTAACATGCGAACTGACAGCAGGCTTACTTAAATTAACCTGAGCGCTATTTTTATTGATTGAAGTAATATAAGTTCCACTCTCCAATCCCAGCCCAATCACCTCCATGCCTACGTTAAGTTTGTTGATAAAATCATATTGATCCTCAGGCATGCCCAAAAAGGCCTTCCCGGCTGCCACTGTACCTAACCCAGTCGGTGTTCCTCCTCCCGACTCTCTCTGTAAGACCAGGACTGTATCCACAATATTGGCACCGACAGTAAACGGCGTTACAGGATTATAGTTATGAATAATAAAATCACCTCCCGAATTTGCTTCCGCAAGACCAGTAATATTGCCTGGCCCAATAATACTTTTTGCCCCGCCTAGCACATTCGCACCCACCAGGATAGCTCCAGATGCAAGCTTTAAAGTGCTGCCTTCATCAATAGTAATCACACTATCTGCATTACTGTAATAACGCAGAGTGTTCACTGTACGATCATATCCAAGCCTATTGACATCGTCCTCAAGCTCTAGATTAGAATCAGCAATACCAACTCGACCAGAATAAGCGCGGGGCCGACTGAATGAATAAGATAATTCAGTCCCGCTTTCTGTTGATGCATTATTGAGTGTAATAATCAAAGCTTCAGTATCGAGAGCCACAATCTTCGTTGCCGCAGGCAATCCTGGCCCAAAGGCGCTCATCCCAACACTAAGCGTTTCAAAACTTGTTCTTAAAGAAGATTCCACTATCAACATATTACTGCCAATAGTTGCACTCACTTTATCATCAAGATTCACCTGGAAAGTCCCCCCTTCAGAAGCATCTATGTCAGATCCCACCTCATCAAGCCCCCAGTTAAGAGGATTCATATAGAAACTTCCAAGCTGGTATTCGGCTGAAACGATCGCACCCGTCGAACTAGAAATTGAAGCGAAATCGTTTACGCCAGGGAGTGCCACATTCGTTGTATTTTGATAAACTGCCCAGCTGAGCACTTTGGCACGATCTGAAGCTGCACTCTGCAAAAAGATATTTGCAGCTCCTGCATTAGTCTCAGGAGCTTCCACAAACAGCACCGTTCCACCGGATGAACGATTAATTGACGTCGCTTCCTCCCCCCCCATCAGATTAAGCGTAGTAGCTCTGGAAATCATTCCCGAACTT
>JAOZVT010001223.1 GCA_025869455.1 Prosthecobacter sp. | reverse complement strand
AGTACGGCCCCGCCAAGCTGGTGGTGACAGCTCATGAAGATCTCTTCAAAGGCATCTCCCATGAGTCCCAGGTCTGGATGAGTCACAGTGATACTTGTGCCAATCTGGCGGCGACCACCAAGATCATCGCCACCAATGAAGATGCCGTCCCGGTCGCCCTGAAATGGTCGGATCGTTGCTGGGGCATCCAGTTTCACCCAGAGGTTACGCACTCCCACGAGGGCACGGCCATCCTGAAAAACTTCCTCACCGAAAGCGGTGCGACCTTGGCCAAGTTCGACATCCTGGAGTTCAAAGACCAGATGATCGAGCGCATCAAAGACGAAGTCGGAACTCGCGAGGTCATCTGCGGCGTCTCCGGTGGTGTGGATAGCACCGTCCTCGCCGTCCTCCTCGCCCGTGCCGGGGTCAAAGTCCGCTGCATCTTCATTGATACCGGCCTCATGCGCCTCAACGAAGCCGCCGAAGTCAAAGTCCTCTTTGAAGAAGTCGGCGTCCCGATTGAGCAGATCGACGCTAGCGAAACCTTCCTCGGTGCCCTCAAAGGCATCACGGATCCTGAGCAAAAACGCCGCATCATCGGCACCCTCTTCGTCGAAGAATTCTGGAAACTCGCCGACGATGTCGAGCTCCTCGCCCAGGGCACGCTCTACCCAGATGTCATCGAAAGCGCCACCTCCGGCTCCATCGCCAGCGTCATCAAAACGCACCATAACCGCGTAGATCGCATCATGGAACTCAAGGCCCAGGGCAAAGTCCTCGAGCCCCTGGCCGAGCTCTTCAAAGACGAAGTCCGCGCCCTCGGTGCTAGCCTCGGCATCCCGCACCGCGCCCTCTGGCGTCACCCATTCCCAGGCCCCGGCCTCGCCGTTCGCATCCCAGGAGAGATCACCCCAGAGCGCATCCTCTCCACCCAGCAGGCAGATGCCATCTTCATTGCCGAGCTCCACCGCTCCGGCTGGTATCAGCACGTCTGGCAGGCCTACGCCGCCCTCCTTCCCGTGAAAACCGTGGGTGTCAAAGGCGACGAACGCAGCTACGAGCAGGCCATCTCCCTCCGCGCCGTCATCAGCGAGGACGCCATGACCGCCGACTGGGTCGAGCTGCCCTACGAAGTCCTGCGTAACACGTCTAACAAGATCCTCAACAGCGTCAAAGGTGTGAACCGTGTCCTCTACGACATCAGCACCAAGCCGCCCGCGAGCATCGAGTGGGAGTGATATTCCTGGATAGGAGCGCAGACACTCTTGTCCGCCGTCATACAGAGTGGCGGCGGAGCCGCGAAGGGGAAGAAGAAGCGGGTAAGATACCCGCGCTGCCCTGGGCAACCCGTGTCCCTACCGCCACCGCTTATTTACTGCCAATGTAAAGTGAGGCAATGCCCAAAGAGAGTCGGTAAGATTTTACCGTTTTGAAGCCTGAATCCAAAATCAGTTGTTCCATGGCTTGGCCAGAGGGAAAGCGCTCGACCGAACTGCACAGGTATTCGTACGCGGCCTGTTCTCCGGTAATGAAGCCGGCAATTTTTGGCATGACGTTCTTCAGGTAGAAGAGGTACATGGGGCGAATCACCGGGATGGTAGGCAGGGAAAAATCCAGGACAAAAAGTCGGCCTTGGGGTTTCAGCACGCGGCTCATTTCTTGCAACGCACCTGGCCAAGACGCCATGTTTCGCAGACCAAAGGCGACGCTTAAAACATCGAAGGCCTCATTTTGAAAGGGGAGGTTCATCCCGTCCGCAGCCACGAGTTGCTGAAAGTGGTGGGACTGGGCCTCTCGCATCATGGGAATGGAGAAATCAGCTCCCAGGACTTTGGCTTCAGGGCAGCGTCTCTGGAGTTCTCTGGCGAGGTCGCCACTGCCTGTGGCGAGATCCAAGATGAGCTTGGGTTGACTCTCCGCAACGTGGCGGGAGGTCTTGCGTCGCCATAAAACGTCAATGCCCAGACTTAGGACGTGATTGGCGAGCATGTAACGCCGGGCGATGCCAGCGAAAGCTTTTTTAACATATCCGGCGTCCTGCATGATGGGTCACCCCAACAAATGTTGAGGTGGTGCGCGCGAGAGGACTCGAACCTCCACGATGTTACTCACTAGAACCTGAATCTAGCGCGTCTACCAATTCCGCCACGCGCGCAAACGCCTTGGGTCGGGGTGCGGATAATCATTCACCCCAGACAATTCTCAACTGAAAAAAGAAGTTATTTTAAAATAACCCGCCAAACCTTGGCGGGGACACGACTACCAGTTTTTGATCCACTTTGCGCTGGCATCTTTGACCGGGCCAGCAGTTAA
>JAOZVT010001222.1 GCA_025869455.1 Prosthecobacter sp. | reverse complement strand
GTTCGCGGTATCCCTGGCGCACTTTTTCAAAGAAAGCTAGCGGTTGGCTCTCCATTCGATCCAGTTCCCGCCCGGTCGCATGGATGCGCTGATGCGCGATGGCTGGGTCCATGTCTAGAACCAGGGTGAGTTGGGGCAAAGTCCCGCCCGTGGCAAAGGCATTGATGGCACGCACGCTGTCCAGCGGCAGACCACGGGCGATGCCTTGATACACAGTGGTGGAATCCAGAAACCGATCCAAGATCACCACCGTCCCACTGGCTAAAAGCGGGCGGATTTTTTCCCTTACGATCTGGGCACGGCTGGCAGCAAAAAGCAGCAGCTCAGCTTCCGCAGTCATGCCTTCCCCAGCTTTGGCGTGTTGCAGTAAATGACGTATTTCTTCTCCCACACTTGTGCCACCTGGTTCTCGTAAAATGACTACCTTTTCATCGCCCTCCTCCAGGCGTGACTTAAGCAATTGGATTTGGGTGGACTTTCCACAGCCCTCAGAGCCTTCGAAGGAGAGAAAAAAGCCAGTGGGAGTATTCATTCGTTTTTGCTGTGTTTCCGCAGGGCGGAGCGTTTTTGCGATGTCATTTCCTAGCGTGAGCTAGCCGGATGTCGAACAAAAGCATTTTTGGTTTTCATAAAGTAGCGTATCGCTAAAGCCTCAAATGACCCCGACTCCACCATATCAGTTTGGCCCTCGTGACTCCAAGCAGACTATCGAAGAAGGCCTTGTCTTCGCTCCCAAATTCGATGAAAACGGCCTTATTGCCGCGATGGCTGTGGATGCTCATACGGATGAGGCTTTAATGCTAGCCTACATGAATGAGGAATCCCTGCGCATGACCTTGTCCCTGGGGCAGGCGGTGTATTGGAGCCGCAGCCGCAAGGAACTCTGGCACAAAGGCAAGACCAGTGGTGAATTTCAGGAAGTGGTGGATATCCGCACGGACTGTGATCAAGACGCCATTGTTCTCCGCGTCATTCAGCACGGTGGTGGCTGCTGCCACACCAAGCGTAGCAACTGTTTTTACCGCAAACTCGTGGCTCCAAAGGCGGGTGGTCTGGTAAAACTGGCGCTAGTTGAGTAAAAATGCCGTCGCCTCCTTGACGCCAAGGAGCACGCTTCTATGATGCTATGCCCAAGCCCGGGCAGTCCAGTTTTACGCCCCCTTACTTATCATGGCCATTCTCGTTGATACAAACACTCGCATTCTCGTCCAAGGCATCACGGGGGACTTCGGTTCCCGCCACGCCAAGGCATCCCTTGACTACGGTACCCAGCTGGTGGCAGGTGTGACCCCAGGGAAGGGTGGTCAGACCTTTGAGCATGGCAGCCATAAGGTGCCTGTGTTTGACACGGTCTCTCAGGCTGCCAAGGAAACGGGGGCGACTGTTTCGGTCATCTTCGTGCCACCTCCTTTCGCAGCAGATGCCATTCTGGAAGGTGTGGACGCAGGCATGGACCTCGTGGTCGCCATTACCGAAGGCATCCCTGTCAATGACATGATCAAGGTGAAAGCCGCCATGAAGGGCAGCAAGACCCGCCTCATTGGCCCTAACTGCCCAGGATTGGTCACACCCGGTCTGGGTGAAAAATCCCACGGTGGCTGCCGTATCGGCATCGCCCCAGGTTACATTCACAAGCGTGGCAACGTCGGTGTCGTCAGCCGCTCCGGTACTCTGACCTATGAAGCTGTGTGGCAGCTCACCACCCGTGGTTACGGCCAGAGCACCTGCGTCGGTATCGGTGGTGACCCAGTCAATGGCACGAACCATCTGGACATCCTGAAGATGTTCAATGAAGACCCAGAAACCGAAGCCATCATCATGATTGGCGAAATCGGCGGCAATGCCGAAGTGGAAGCTGGTCTGTGGGCCAAGGACAACTGCAAGAAGCCAATCGCAGCCTTCATCGCTGGTGCTACCGCACCTCCAGGGCGCCGCATGGGCCATGCGGGTGCCATCATTGGTGGTGCTGATGACACGGCTGAGGCGAAAAAGCGCATTCTGGCTGAGTGCGGTATCTCGGTGGCCGATTCCCCAGCTGACATGGCCGCAGCCTTGCTGAAGGTCTGGGGTAAGTAAGACCCTTTAGAATTTTAGGCAGCCGTTAGGTTGACCTGTGAATGAAGCGCATCCTGCACCCGCAGTGATGCGCTTTTTTTTGTTAGTTTGGCGGTGGCTAGCAACTGGCCAGATCTAGTTCATCAGAACTTCATGCACTGTATTCAGCAGTGTTTCTG
This sequence comes from Prosthecobacter sp., assembly GCA_025869455.1. Taxonomy (GTDB): domain Bacteria; phylum Verrucomicrobiota; class Verrucomicrobiia; order Verrucomicrobiales; family Verrucomicrobiaceae; genus Prosthecobacter. The sequence goes on along the minus strand of JAOZVT010001222.1, from coordinate 62 downwards.
CCGTGTAAGGCTTGGGGATGAATTGTTTGACCCCAGCAGTAGTGGCTCTGGCTGCCATGCCG
>JAOZVT010001221.1 GCA_025869455.1 Prosthecobacter sp. | reverse complement strand
CCTAAGGCAGAGGCATCAGACTATCTTGCGAAAAAGCTCTGGCGCAATGGAGGCTGAAATGGCAGGATAAACGAACCGGTAAAATCACAAGGGCGCGGTTTTATCAGGCGGTTCGTTTTTACACAACCCTTTTATCCAGAAAAAATGGCTAAATCGTCATGGAACTGTAACCACCGTCCACCACCATTTCATGACCAGTGATGAAGCTGCCTGCACCGTTGGCGGCGAGCAGGAGAGCGGCACCGACCAATTCCGTGGCGACGCCAAAGCGATTCATCGGCGTGTGGCCCATGATTTTAGCGACGCGATCTGGTGTCAGCACCTTCTTGTTTTGCTCGGCTGGGAAGAATCCAGGGACCAGTGTATTCACACGAATGCCCAGGGGAGCCCACTCGCGGGCTAAGTTCTTGCTTAGGTTGTGCACGGCACCTTTGGACAAGCTGTACGTGAAGACGCGGCTTAGAGGCAGGAGGCCGGACATGGACCCAAGATTGATGATGGAGGCTGGGACCTTGTTTTCGACGAAGTATTTGCCAAACACTTGGCAGGCCAAAAACACACCCTTGGTGTTGATACCCATGATCCGGTCATATTCATCTTCGGAAATGTCCAGGAATGGCGTGGCGGAGTTTACGCCTGCGCCGTTGACCAGGATGTGGCAGCCGCCGGAACGCTCAATGACTTGATCCAGAAGCAGTTGCAGATCAGATTTTCGGGAGGCGTCTGCGCTGACAAAGTAACCCTGACCACCTGCGGCATGGATGGCTTCCAGGCGCTTTTCAGCTTTGACTGGATCACGGCCCACCAGCACCACTTCCGCACCTGCGCTGGCATAACCTTCGGCAATGGCACCACAGAGTTCACCTGTGCCACCGATCACGACAGCTGTTTGGTTCTGAAGGGAAAAATTTTCGAAGATTGAGGACATAAGAAGGGGGATGATAGTTTCGGATTTAGAGCAAGGGATGGGTAAATGTCGAATGGAGAAGTCAGACAAGAATAAGGGTTTGTCACACAGGTCCTACAAAAGTGGCACGGGGCGTGCTTATTCTGGGTCTGTGGAAGCAACCAGAATCATTCCTATCTCAGCCAGCCGCTCTGCACAAGGGGCACAACCAACCAACGTCATTCGTATGGAACCTGATCCTGGATTGATCAAAATCAATACGCAACAAGGTCGCGAATCCGTTTCTGGCGGAGATTCAGAGTCTTCTCAAAGATTTGCTAGTGAGGTGAAATACGTATCCTACTACGCGCAAAAATTGGCGGAAACCCTTGGCATGCATCAATTGCAGTTAGGCATTGTGGAAGATCGTGAAGGGCAGACCGCTTTTCATTCTTCTGCGAATGGCTGGCACGGGGTGGTGAGTAGCAATCGCCGTTCTTTGAAACAGGTGAAAGAGTCTCTGGCTCGCGGTTGAGATTTGCTATGACTTTAAATTCACTCATTGCAGCCGTCGCAGCCTTGCAACGCCTAGACGGCGTAGCTGGAGTCATGCTTTTCAAAGGGCGAAATACCGTCCATCGGCAAATGCCTTTTTCAGAAGGGCGTGCGCTGGATCTAACTGATACCCTGAGTCAAATGCTGGACGGTTACCGCCAGGTCCGGCGGAAAATTCGTCAGGTTTATCTGGAGTTTGATGGTGGGGTTCTCTTGGTTTTGGTGTTGGAGGAAACCGTCCTCGTCTTTCTACTCACAGGTCGGGCAGATGCGGATCTCGCTGCGAGTGCGGCGACTGTATTGCTCAATGATCACTCCGCCTTGCTAGCTGGCTTATCCACAGAGCCGGGAGCCTCTGCCACGCGCAATGAAGATGGCATTGAAGAACTTGTGGTTACCAGCCCACGTCGTCTGCAAGAGATGACGGATAAGGCTGAGGTCGTCGTCAACAATTGGGGGCAAGTTCGCAAGGTGATCGAAGGTATTTTGGGCAAAGTGATGGGGCGCGCCCAGGTCGCGAATCTCATTGACCGGACCTTGCAGGAATCCAGCACCACGGACCCCTATCGGCTCAATCCCAATCAGGTTCGGAAACTCGCTATCAGTGTCATTGAACACATCCCGAACGTTTCCAAAAAGAGGCAGTTGCTCACCGAGCTCGATTCCCACCTCGACGAACTTTAATTCCGTTTTCTCTACATGATCCATCGCATCCTCACGTCGGCGGTACTGGCTATTTCATGCCTGTCTCTCTTTAGTACGCCTCTCTCGGCTCAACAAGCCATCGAGTCCAAACTGGACACCATCATTGAAAAGCTGGATGCCAGCCAGACGACCTTAAATCAAGTCGCCGCCAAGGTCGG
>JAOZVT010001220.1 GCA_025869455.1 Prosthecobacter sp. | reverse complement strand
CAAAAATGTCATTGCCATAAATATTGGCCTGCAAGGTCTTGATCAGGGCCGGGGTGGAGCAGAAAATCTCCAGATCAGGCTGCAGAACGTGGGGCAGGGAATCGAGAGTCTCAAAATCATAAGGATCAGCCACGACCACCTGAAGGGCCGTGCCATTCACACCGATCGGGGCCACTTTATAACGCACGGCGACTTCCATGGGCACCAGCGGCTTGAGCGCAGGGTTTGCAGCGAAGCCATGCAGATCCACGTATTCCATGCCGGAATTGACCGCCACGGTTTGAGCCACTTGTTCATCACTGACGACCCCCGTTTTGATCAGACACTCCAAAAGTGTCTCAGTGGGTTTCTTCGTGGTCTTCGTCTGTTGGATGTCACGGTCTGACACCAGCCCTGACTCAGTCAGTAGTTCCAGGAGATACTCTTCGTTTGAATACATGCAGCGGGGGGATTCGCGGAATTTTTTTTGGAGAATATTCAAACTAGAGGATTTTGGAGCAAAGTGTCAATCATCGCGGGTGTTTGAGGCCGAATTCTTTTTTGAGAAGCCCGAAATTGACTCGGTTGGAAAGCACAAACTGGCCTCTATTGGGTGCTCCAAAATAACAGCCGTGAGACCTTTGAATTAACGAGAGGTTTGAAATCTTGGGGAGGGGAGGCGTGTCGTAATGAGTTTATATACAACGTATTGTGTCGGTTTAATTGCTTCAGTGGGAAGGGCTTCTCAGTGAAAGAGGCGGCAAGTACAAGGTGGGCAAAAAGTGGGGGTCTGGGATGCTGCGCGTAGATCAGGGAAGCCTTTTTTAAAAATTGGGTTTGGAGGTCGAGTCTGTTGTTTTTTAGCCGCATTCGTGAGTTGTTTGGTTTTAATGCGTTGGAACTCAGAGATGATTCACGGGAATTTATCGCGAATCTCAAAAGTATTTCCAGAACGGCGCTAGTGCCTGGATGCTGTGATATCCGCCGCTTGTTTCACCTGATGATCAAGATTCCGCTGGCCAGAGGAGATGCTTTAAAATTTTAGAGGCGTTGTTTTGAGATCTCCTTTGAATAGGATATGACTTAATCAAGTCTCAGAAATTCATCATGAATATGCGTTCCATAGGTTTCCCTCGTTTTCATCTAGGGTTGGGTTTTGGGAGGATCTGGCTCCAGCGGCTACTACCTGCTATGATATTGACTTCAGCTTATGCGACGCCTGATCGTATCGTGAAGATTGAAGAAAAATTATTGGGGAGCAATGAGGACAGCTACATCGTTCTGCGAACGGAGAGTGATAATTTAGGGAGCTACTATTCAGGCCGCACCAAACAATACCTGGATGAGTATTCAAAGAAGGTAGAGGATAAGTACTTTGATTCGGCCATTGGGAAATTAGTGGGCAGCACTCTGCTGCTGGATGTGTCAACAAGCGTTGATCCTGATGCGGTGACGCTGGAGGAGAGAACTCCAAAGAGCCAAGTCCATAGCAAGGACTCAAGCTTGACCCTCGCTGAACTGCTTCTGAAGTTTTCGACTTTCTCTAGCAAGTGGGGTGACGAATCATTTAATCGGCTGACTTTGCACCAGAAGGCAGGGATCCATTGCGGCATAGCTTCAGTGATTGACGGAAATATAATGACACAAGAGGTCTTTGGGAATCGGTACCCTGAGCAGGATTGGGTACTGGACGAGGTAACGCAGGACATGAACTGCATATTTTTGAAGGTAGCTAAACGCACTCCCGATGAGATCAATGAGACACGGATTGTTTGCATCCCTCCTCGGCGTAGCCAGAAGGTCTTGTCACATCTGAGTATTGCTCCTTTTTACCTCTTGGCGGGTCCGTCTTATGCCTCACTCGAAGAAGCTCGCAAACAGGCCCAACTTTTGAAAAAGAAAGTCAGTGAGGCTAACGGCTACTTTCAGCCAGAAATATGGTCGCTTATAGATGGAACCCTGAATCAGGTTTATGTGATTGCTGATCAAAACACCAAGGAACACATCAAGGGGGGGAGCTTTGAACGGCTGCAAAATATGCTTGGGGTGTCCATCACACCTCGTGACAGCAATGACTTTATTGAACGATTCGCTGTTGAGTAAGAGTGTAGCCCTCTTGAAAGGCGGGTTTCAGCTCCCAGTTTGGTGCGCGAACTTTGCTCAAATGCTGGCTAAGATGAATTGGATGACAAAGTGGGGTTGTTTGGCGCGTTCGTTTCTGCCACTCCTCACCAACCTCTATGCTCCGACTACCCCTCGCCTCGCTTGCCTGTGTTTTTGC
>JAOZVT010001219.1 GCA_025869455.1 Prosthecobacter sp. | reverse complement strand
ACCGGCACCCTCCCCGTGCCCGACCTCGGCACGCTCAGCTACCTCGCCCTCAGCAGCGCCCCCGACCAAGCCCACGGCCTCTGGACCGCCCCCGCCAACAAACTCCCCCCCGTCCCCGAAGCCCCCGTCACTCCCCTCAACACCCTAACCGCCCCCCTCCACCTCCAGCTCACCCCCTTGCCTGTGGAGTAGGTTGGTTTGGGGGGGGTCATGCAGCGCATTCTTTAAATCCACAAACACTATCAGACATCTCCGAGAGAGGGGGAAAGAACCCGCTAGACAGGCCAACAAAAAGTGAGGTTAAAATGAACAACCCCACTTCTGCACAGCCACACGATCTAAATAATTAGATCTTAAATTTATTCCAATCCAAATAGACAAACATTATTTTATGATATAATAAATTATTAAAACGACACCACCTCACCGCATGACAAGCACATTTAAAAATAACATCTAATCTTAAGAAACTAACGCCAATATCCAAAAGTTTAATACGACTCACCTCAGAATCGAACTTGCCGACGATGCGCATCTGTTGCCTTAATGTTGCACGCAAAATTAAAAAAAATGAGTGACCGGACTGAATGGCTCAAAACCCTAGGCCGTGATGGCAACGTCACACCTGCGGACGGGCTTGTCGGCGTGGCGGGTTACAGCAAGGAAGACAGGCCGCCCGAAGAAGTAGCCATCATGGAAAAGGCGGCCTACTATGGTGCCCAGGCCGTCTTCTTTGAAGCCTCCCGAAACGGCAGCAAAAAAGTCGCCCAGGCGTTCGTCTATGTCGCCGAAGATGAACCGGCCAGTTCACCTGAATTTGCCGAGCTCCATCAGCGTTTGTGGAGCTGGGGCGGCGTGCCTCTGGTTTACCGGAAAACAGCCGGTGTCATCCAGCTTTTCCGCTGCGGTCACAAGCCTGACTTTGCAGATAAAAAGTCAGAAGCTCCCGTGTGCAGACCGTACAGGACTCTTAAACTCGCAGCAGACATCAATGAAGATCCGTGGTGGGATGCTGGGCAACTGCTCAATGGCACCCTGTGGGACAAGCCGGAGGTCTGCAAGCTGCTCCTGTCCTCCCAAAACTCCGCGCAGAAGAGCCTCATCCGCGCGGTCAAAAAGCTGAACCAGGATCTCACCAAGAAAAACGTTTTACCCAAGCACATCCGCCGCCGGCTGCTGATCCTAAGCCTGCTCATCGCCTATCTGGAAGAGCGCAAAGTCCTGTTGCCCGAAGAGTTCAGCGCCATTCAGCAAGGTGCAAAAACCTTCGCCGACATCCTGCCCAACGGCCCTACCCTGGTGCAGCTTTTGGAAGTCCTGGAAGAACGCTTCAACGGCCACGTCTTCAGCCTGCCTGAGGCCGACCGTGAAACTCTCCGCACCAGCAATCGCCTGGACCTGTTCGCAGATTTGCTGCACGCCAATCAGGAGGCCAATGGTCAGCTCACCCTGTGGCAGCTTTATTCATTCAGAGACCTCCCGGTGGAGCTCATCAGCGAGGTTTACCAGCTCTTTGTCAAAGATGCGGGCAGCTCCGTTTACACCCCGCCCTTTTTAGTCCGCTTCATGCTGGAAGAGGTCCTGACCAGCGACCGCCTGGACCGCCTGGAGGCCAACCAGGAGGTCATCCTGGATCCGTCCTGCGGCTCAGGCGTCTTCCTGGTGGAAGCCTACAAAAAAATCATTCTGCATTGGCGGAGCCGCAACCATTGGAAAAAACCGACCGTTGCCATTCTGAAAGAACTGATCCAGCGCGTCCACGGCATTGACCTTGAGGAAGGCGCTGTCGAACTTGCCTCCTTCAGCCTCTGCCTCGCCTTTTGTGATGCGCTCAAGTCCGAGGAAATCCGCGCCACCATCAAACCCTTCCCGGCCCTGGTGGGCAAGACACTCCACTCCCTCTGCTACTTCAAGGCACTGGAGCAAAAGACCGTTACCGCCAAGGTCGGCATCATCATCGGGAATCCCCCCTTTGCTTCCACGCTCAGCACCCCTGATGCGAAGGCAGCCTACAAGCGCTACGGTACGGAACATGTCACATTGCCGGACAAGCAGCTCGCCTACCTCTTCCTTCATGAATCCATGAAGATGCTGGAAGCAGGCGGCCTGTGCTGCCTGCTCCAGCAGTATAACCTGATCTATAACCAGAAGTCAGAATCCTTCCGCAAAAGTTTTTTCCATAAGTGGAACGTGCGTGAAATCCTGGACTTCATCTCCGTGCGCGGCCTTTTCCAAAAAGGTGGTGGCGATACCAAGGTTCTTGTGGTCGTGGCTGAGGCCGCCGCGCCTGCACCCGACGGGAAGATCCTACATGCCACC
>JAOZVT010001218.1:665-2331 GCA_025869455.1 Prosthecobacter sp. | reverse complement strand
ATGAGACGTTATCGTCTCTAGTGAGACTGCTCTCGTCTCTAATGAGAATCTACGGTCAATACCTATACCTTAAGAGCGCAGAATTGGGCGCGCGCTGTTTTCTAATTGCGTCTTTTGTCTTGTTCATCGGATATCATTACGGCCCAACAACTATCCCCTTCCTTGAAGCAAAGATAAATATCCCCGTAGAAGTATCCCGCCACCTTGTAGAGATTGGAATCAGTGAAAAACAAGCAAAGACTCAGGGATGGGCCGTAACCTTCGGCCTAACCATGTTTCTTTCAGCCTATTTGCTAAAGATTTGCAGCCAACTGTTCTTGAGTCTGCGATTCTGGACCCGGGGCACCAAACTTCATGTCATTGGGGAAATCTTGCGAGACAGCCCTCTTGACAGCCTACTATTCAAACTTTCACTATCAAAAGGGAAGTATGTGATGTTATCGATGTCCGACCGAAAGGTCTATGTGGGAACAGTTGTAAGCATGGGCGAACCGACGGAGACGAGCGGCATGGATCAAGACATATTGATCATTCCCGTTTTAAGTGGATGGCGAGACAAAGATACGCTAAAAGTTTGCTTTTCCACATTCTATGCAGATGCAAACAAGGACCTGATTTTGACCTTAAGGCAAGAAGAGATTGTTTCTGCGACAGAGTTCGACTTCGATTCCTATCACATGTGGAATCCGTTTATAAAATCTGATGTCATAATTAGAGTTTAATAGGAGGTGGGGAAACCCCATGGTTGGGTTCCCCCCGGAGTGGATATTCGGTAAGCGTCCGACCGCCGCCGTCTTCCCTTCCCTGATCCAGCGCGTAATCATCGCCCGCACTCGGGCACCTCAATGTTGTGTCCACAAAGGAGATCATGGGCACCTCAATGTTGTGTCCACAAAGGAGATCATGGGCACAAATCCCCGAACGGGACGCGCGTATAAGCGCGCCGTGGTGGAAGCGTCTTTTGCACCCGGCGCGTCAGTATCGGGTACGACAGGGCACCTTCAGCGTCGCTATACTAAGAGAGGTCGAGAGTGCTGTTGAGAACGGTACGCTGGGCGATTGACCCACTTGGCTTCACAAATCCAACGTAGGTCCTCGTAAGTGACGAGAACCTCTACATTAAGATCTGCCTAAGTGAGCGAAAAAGGCAGCGCCGCCCGCGTAATCGGGTTCCACCTGGAGTGGATATTCGCAGAGATGCTGCAGGCGCTCCACCTTCAGCGACCCGAACAAGCTCTCGCTTGATCTGCCGTGCCGCTGGAATGCGCAGCCAGCTAGCGGTTCCCAAGGCCTCCCATGCAGTATCACCACCGCATACTTCTTCGAGCACATCAGGCCTTCGATTCCCCTGGGTCTTCCCCCGCCCTCCGACGGGAGAAGGGCAAAGTCTGGCGCGTATTTGTTTTGCCCGAAAGATCCTCACCCGTTGAGACCGAGGAAAACTTGACGGCCGACATGATCGTAGCTATATTTAGCTCTGATATTGGAGCCGACCATGGAAGCCATTCTTGCTGAAGTCGCTGTGAGCATGTCCGAGTTCAAGAAGAACCCGGCTGCAGTGCTCAGAGAAGCAAATCACCGCCCGGTGGCGGTGCTCAACCACAACCGCCCTGCCTTCTACATGGTCGAACCACGTCTGTTCGAGGCGCTGATGGACGAGCTTGCC
>JAOZVT010001218.1:0-655 GCA_025869455.1 Prosthecobacter sp. | reverse complement strand
CGACAAGTCCCGCGCCATCGAGGTAGTCATTGACGACCTCTGAGGGCGCCAAAGCGAAGCACAAATACGGGCTTCGATTCATGCCTGAGGCGTTGGAGGAGTGGCGAGCACTTGATGGCTCAGTCAAAACCAACCTCAAGAAGCTCCTCGAAAAGCGCTTGGACAACCCACACGTCCCAGGCGGTGAATTGCACGGCCCCTTGGCGGGCTGCTACAAGATAAAGCTCCGCCAGCAGGGTGTGCGTCTGGTCTATTCGGTTGAGGACGACCATCTGCTCGTCACGGTCGTTGCTGTGGACAAGCGCGAAGACGGGGTTGTCTATCAAGCCGCTATGGCGCGGCTATCGGAGGTTGCGGAATCCCTCGCGAAAGCATTGCGCGACAAGCTTAAGAAGTAAGGAGATTGATGTACTGTCTTCCTGCGATGGCAGTAGGTTGACCCGCCAAGCGAAAGACGCGTCGGACAGGCGCCAACGGGTACCACCTATCAAACGCCGCGGTTGCCCGGCCTGACCGGATCAACTCAAATTCAACCAGAGGTTTACGCCCGTACGCTCACGCATCTGACGGTGCGCCCGGCGTTGCTATACACAGAAGACCCTAGTGCAGTGTTTCGTTCTGTTTGGAACTTAAGCGCGCATTAGCCCGAATTACC
>JAOZVT010001217.1 GCA_025869455.1 Prosthecobacter sp. | reverse complement strand
CTTCGCGCCCGCCGGGCTCGCCCCCCTCATGCGTCCGCCGGAGAACGACCCGCTGCCCCGCTTCAAACCGCGGCCACAAGTACCGCGTCCAGCCGGCATCCACCGGCGGTCCGTCCTTCACCCTCGGCGGTGGCGTTCAGATCGCAGTCGTCGCTGGTTCCATCACGGCAGACGGTTCTTCAGCCATCACGCTGACCAACCCAATCAGCCTCAGTGCCTTGGATCAACCTGGCACCACAGCTGCTCATAACAACATCAGCGCCAGCGGTGCAAACACGGTCTTCACCCTTTCTGGGGTCATCTCCGGTCAGGAGTTCCGTAAGGTGGGTGCAGGCAAGTTGCACCTCAGTGGCAGCAACACCCACTTGGTCACAGAAATCCGTAACGGCACGCTGATTGCTGACTCCACCACGGCCCTTAATGGCGCCCAAGTGGCCGGTCACGATCTGTATTTTGCCGACAAAGGCAATGACCGCACGCTGGAAGTCCAGGCCAATACTGTGGTCACTTACTTGGACGGCAATTCCCCTGATCCAGATGATGCTGGTGATGCTGGCTATCCACAGCAGGCTACCGCCTTCATCAACATTCCTTCCGGCAAAACTTTCACGGTGGATTACACCGCTGAAGTGGACGGCATGGGCGAAGAAATCAAACCTTCCTTCCAGGGAAATATCGGCGGTGTTTCCAGCACCTACGGTACCTTCATCAAGGACGGCACTGGTACGCAGCGTTTCACCATTTGGCCTAAAACCTTCGCAGGTGCTTATGTGGTGAATCAAGGGGTTCTTCAGGTATCCAAGAACGGTGAAATCACCGGAGCCACAGGCGGCATCACCGTGGAAAATGGCGGTCAGCTTCGCCTCTCCACAGGTGTGGATGACATCGGCGATATCGCTGATGCTACCTACAACTTTGGTGGCACGTTGACTCTGAAAAGCATTCAACGTGATGTAGTTAGCCCCATCACCTACCCTAGCGGTGGCTTTGGTGTCCTCGGCGGTCTGCGGTTCGACCCAGATACGGGCATCCAGTACGGTGCCTTGGCTTCCAACGTCTTCATCAGTGCCACCTCGGAAATCCACGTCAACGGCGTTGACAAAGTGTTCTTCCTTTCTGGCAATCTCACAGGTTCGGCTGCCCTCAGCCAAACAGGTGGTGGCAAGCTGGTGCTTAACGGTGATGCAACTGGTTATACCGGAACATTCAGCATCAACAATGGAACAACCGAACTTCCAGACGATCAGGAATTCGGTGGCAGTATCGTGGTGAATGCTGACAAGCTGGTTTGCGAAGGAGATGCACTGATTGACGGAGATCTCGATGTGGCTAACGCCGCTGTCGTAACCTTCGACGCAGATGTAAGCTCTGGCATTCTGGTAGTCGGTGACGCCACTCTTGCGACTGGTGCTGTGATTGACTTCCAGGGAACTGGAACAGCCGGAAACACCTACCTAGTCATTGTAGCAGGTAGCTCAATCTCGGCAGGAACCATTAGTGTGATCAACACGCCAACAACAGCAACGGTGAATAACACCGGAACTGAACTCGAGATCACATTGGCGGCCCCTTAATAAGAGATCTCAGAAGAGATCACTTAGTTTCAAGGTTACTGGAGCCCCTTCCTGAGTGAGGGGGCTCTTTTTAATAATAAAAACTCACCCTCAATTTAGAATGCGCAGTCTTTCTCTAATTCAACTCACATTTATCAGTGTCTGTCTATTTTCAGGCAGCTTACAGGCACAAACCTTCCCTACCTCAGGCAATCAATACATATGGAAAGTAGGGGATGGAACTTACAGTGATTGGTCAACCAATTATTCGTACAATGGAGGCTCGACAACAAGCGCCCCGAATGCCCTACGCGATGTTATTTTTGGGTGGGAAAGCGCACCGACAACGGCACGCATATCACTTGCTCCAGGAGTGTCCACTGGCAGCGCACGAAGTTATAATATCTACAATGGGGACTTCACTTTCGATTTTAATGGAAACACGACCACCGTCTGGAACAAGATCTGGCGTTTCGGGAACGGGAGCGACAGTACCATGACCGTGCATTTCACCGGACCTTCGGGCAGCGCCATACAGTTTACCGAATTGGTCATCGGCGACAATGGTAGCTCTAACAATGTTTTTGGTGGGCCTGATGGCACCATTACATTTGGTTCCAACGTGACCTACAGCTTCAGTTCCAACGGTAAATTAACTGTAGGTTCCACTCAAGGGGGTGGAGGAAATGTGTTTAATGTTCTAGCGGGGCAAGACATCAGCCGAGGTGTCATTTTAGTGAATGCAGGCGTCGGAAATAAGATCGTCATTCAAGACGGGG
>JAOZVT010001216.1 GCA_025869455.1 Prosthecobacter sp. | reverse complement strand
ATCTGCTAATCAATAAGGGGGAATTTGTGGCGGTCATGGGTCCCAGCGGTTCTGGTAAATCTACCCTCATGAATCTTCTGGGTTGTTTGGATACGCCGACAAGTGGCCATTATCTTTATCAAGGCATTGCTGTGGAGAATCTAAATGCTGACCAGCGTTCCTTGCTGCGGCGTTATGCTCTGGGCTTCATTTTCCAGGGATTCAATCTTCTGGCCCGCACGAGTTCGCTTGAGAACGTGGAGCTTCCCTTGGTTTACCGTGGGATGCCTAAAAAAGAACGCAGAAGGCTAGCCGCTGAGGCATTAGCTTCAGTCGGCCTGCCTGATAAAATGCGCAATACGCCCGCAGAACTATCCGGTGGACAGCAGCAGCGTGTGGCGATCGCTCGAGCTATTGTGTCACAACCAAGCACCCTTTTTGCCGATGAGCCGACGGGCAATCTTGATACCCGTACCACGGAAGAAATCATGGAAGTCCTCACACGCCTGAATGAGGATCGAGGCATCACGATTCTCATGGTGACCCATGAAGATGAAGTCGCCACGCATGCCAAGCGCATTGTGCGCGTGAAGGATGGACTCATCGAGTCCGATATCCGCTCTAAATCTTAACTCTTACAGTTCATGCTCTGGAATGCTTTTTCTATCGCCCTGCGTGAGATCCGCCGCAATTTAATGCGGGCCTTTCTCACCGTCTTGGGTATCATCATTGGTGTGGCAGCGGTGATCACCATGGTCACTTTGGGTCAGGCCACCACGCAGGCCGTGAAGGACCAAATTTCGAATCTAGGCAGCAACCTGCTTGTGCTCCGACCCGGCATGGGTTTCGGGCCGCGTTCAGCTTCTGCAGGTGTGCCGCATTTCACGGAAGGAGATGTGCGTGCCATTGAAGATCAGGTTTCGTCCATCGCCGCCATCGCCCCAGTGAGCAGTACTTCTTTGAGCACGGTTTATCTGCAAAATGCGCGTAAGACATCCGTGACGGGGACGACACCAAACTATTTTTACATCAACAAATGGACATTGGCGGATGGACGTTTATTTACCGAAGCTGACTACAAAGCTGGGGAAGCCATATGTGTCATTGGGAACACGGTGAAGACCAATTTATTTGGCAATCAAAACCCTGTTGGTATGAAGATCAGACTCGGTAAATCTTCCTGTGAGGTCATTGGGGTCTTAGCCAGTAAAGGACAATCAGGCATGGGAGACCAGGATGATACCATTATTGTTCCCCTTACGACCTTGCAGCGCCGATTGGTTGGTAAAACGTCTTCGCGTGATATCAGTCAGATCACCATTTCGGCTGAGGAAGGCTCTAACAGTGACTCTTTAATTGCAGACATTAGCTCCTTGATGCGGCAGCGTAGAAATCTTCAGCCTAACGAAGAAGATAATTTTAACGTGTTCGACACTAGGCAAATCGCAGAAACACTCAGTTCATCCACACAAATGATGACGTCTTTGCTCGCCGCAGTGGCTGGTGTCAGTCTTTTAGTCGGTGGCATCGGCATCATGAACATCATGCTCGTCTCAGTGACTGAGCGTACACGTGAGATCGGCATCCGCCTCGCCATCGGCGCCCGTGCTCGCGAGGTGCTGCTTCAGTTCTTGGTGGAGGCCATCACCCTTTCATCCATTGGTGGAATCATTGGGATCATCCTTGCCTTTGTCTTGTGCTTTGGTCTTGCGCAGATCATTCAGGTTGGTTTTATCTTTAATGTGAAGATCAATCTCATTGCCTTCTTTTTCTCTACCGCTGTGGGTGTTTTATTTGGCTTCACACCCGCTCGCAGTGCGGCTCGGCTTGATCCTATTGAAGCGCTTCGTCACGAATAGTCCCTCCCATGAGAGTCCTCATTATCGAAGATGACCCGCATTTGCTCCGCAGTTTAGCGGCGACTCTGCGTGAGGAAAATTATGCTGTGGATACGGCTGAAGATGGGGAGGAGGGGCTCTTTAAAGCTCAAAATGGAAACTATGATGCCATTGTCTTGGACGTCATGCTACCGCGTCTGAATGGATGGCAAATTCTGTCTTTGCTGAGACCTGAGAAAAAGACACCAGTGCTGATGCTGACCGCTCGAGATACGGTGCAGGATCGCGTGAAAGGTCTGGATACAGGGGCTGACGATTACTTAACCAAGCCTTTCGATGTCGATGAACTATTAGCTCGCTTACGTGCTCTTATCCGGCGTTCAGTTGGGCAAACCCAACCGAATATCGAGATCGGTTCTCTTTCCCTCGATACCGCTGCAAGACAAGTGAAGTTAGCTGGACAAGACGTGCCCCTTACTGCTCGGGAATATGCCCTTCTTGAATATCTGATCCTGCAT
>JAOZVT010001215.1 GCA_025869455.1 Prosthecobacter sp. | reverse complement strand
CAAATCGTCCCTCTTATCTCCTCCGGCGTCGCCGGTCCCCTCGGTGTTTTGCATCTGCCACGTCTCTGGCTGAAATCCTCTCTGGCTGCCGCAGGTAAGCTGCACGCAGAATATCCAGGTTGTGGCAAAGGCTATGATGGCATGACCCTGGGTAATCTGGGCATCAAAGAAGAAGACTTCCTGGCCTTCATCACCACTAAACCCACCTACGTACAATTGGAAGCCTGGGTGAAAGCTTACCCTGGCGTGAAATTGACCAAGGCTGATATCTACAAGCATAACCAGGCCATTATGGGTTACATTCACGGTGACGATACCCGCAAGAGCATCCTCGAAAGCGCAGGCTTAGCCGATGACGGCAGTTGCAATCCAGGAGCTGTGGACCTGAACAATCTGGACGACTGGCAGATCCTTTGGGCCTCTGAGATTCAGTAAGTTGCCCCTTTGCTTGAGTCAGTGAGGTCAAACTCACTGACTCTTTTTTCACCGAAGGCCTGTTCTTACCGCCATCTTGCGGCAGTAACAGCCAAGATGGACGGTGCATCAGCTAGATTTGCAGTTCCGAATCTGCCATCTAAAATAAGTCCATCTGCCCGCCGATTTCCCTTGGACGGCGAAAATGCACCGCAGATACCGCCGACCTGCGATTCAGCATTCCAGCGCGCTTGAGTGAGACCTTAAAAATCTGTGAGATTTGGTCTGACCATACACCGACTCCTTTCAGCCGTTTTCCAAATTCTGGATGGGATAGGGTGCGTCCTTGAGTTTCCTCAATACGGCTTAACACCTTCTCCTTCATGCCTGGAAAGTGTTCCTCTAACCACTGCGCAAAGACATCCTTCACACTGAACGGCAGACGCACCACCGTGTAGCCAGCAAACTGGGCTCCAGCCTCACGGGCAGCATTGATGATCATTGGGATCTCGCTATCATTCAGCCCAGGAATAATGGGAGCCACCAAAACACCCACGGGAATTCCCTGCCCTGAAAGCGCCCGAATAGCCTCTAGGCGCATCTTGGGTGCAGATGCTCGCGGTTCCAGTTTCCTAGCTAAATCCGCATTCAGCGAAGTGATGGAAATATACGCCTCAGCAGCCTGATACCGGGCCAATTCGCCTAAATGATCCATGTCCCGTGTAATCAAGTGATTCTTGGTAATCATGACCACTGGGTGCCTACACTCTGCCAAGACCGCTAGACAGCCCCGAGTGATCTCCAAGCGCTTTTCCACAGGCTGATAACAGTCCGTCACACCACTGAGTGATAAACGCTCAGGCACATATTTTTCACGGCTCAACTCCGCCCGAAGTAACGCTGGAGCCTCCATCTTCACCATGATACGGGACTCAAAATCCACTCCAGCGGAATAGCCCAGCCACTCATGCGTTGGCCGCGCATAACAGTAAGCACAACCATGCTCACAGCCTCGATACGGATTCAAACTCGCTCCAAAAGGCAGGTCAGGGCTGCTGTGACGGCTGATGATCGTGCTAGAATGATCATTAAAGAACTTGGTGACCACTTTGGTCGGCTCCTCCCCAGGCTCATAACTGACCTGTAGTTCTGAAAAGCGCTGCTCAGTATTGGCTGCCGCCCCACGCCCCTGAGGGCGATTGATGGGTGGCTTCAATGTTCTCATGAACACTTATTGCCACCCATCTGAAAATCTTCAAGCACTGAATGCGACTTACTTCTTCTTCAGAATCACATCTCCAAGGCTGAACATTGGGCCGTAAATGGCATAAATGAGGAAACCCACCATTACCCCCAGGATCAACATGGTCAGAGGTTCGATCAACTTGTCCAATGAGGCCGCCATATTATCCAGTTCCTCTTCATAATCGTCAGCAATTTCTGCCAACATCTCCGTGCCGGAACCCGTCTCTGAGGCCAGTTCAATAAGACCACACAAATTACGACCATCTGAACCTAACCAATGGGATTCCATCAAGAAACCTTCATGCAGAGTACGACCCACCGTGATGTGATCACGCAATCGATTGAAGAACTCCTTGTAATGATAGTGCCAAGTCGCTGAAGAGGTAATTTCAAGCGCACTGGTAAGCCTAACATTGGATTCGGTAAGCATCGCTAACGTGCGGAAACCAGCTGCCGAAGCAGACTTGCGCACCAAGGCCCCGACGACAGGGATTTTCAAAACCAAATCCTGCACCCAGCGGATGCCCATGATCTTACCGAAATTGGAAAAGAAAATGTATAATCCCACCAACGGGGCCGCAGCCATGTAAGGCTTATGAATAAAGAGATCTGAAAGAGCAATGAGCGCCTTCGTGGCAAAGGGAAGCTCAGCTTTGAAGCTGGTAAACAACTTCGACA
>JAOZVT010001214.1 GCA_025869455.1 Prosthecobacter sp. | reverse complement strand
CATGACGCTGAGGTCGAACTTGAGGTTATGTCCGATTTTTTCGATGCCAGCGGGTGGGTAAAGTGTGTCCACTGCCGCCCCCTCACCTAACCTCTCCCCCCCTTCGGGTGGAGAGGAATTAGCGGGTTCCGATGCGGTCCCTGTGGGGGAGATGGATTCCAGAGCAGGAGCGGAACGGGTGAAGACGGGGCGGAATTCTTCCAGGATATTGGCTGCGGCGGCTTTGTCTCGTGGGAAGAGGACGAAGTAGCCTTCATGGGCTTTCCAGGAAAAGGCGATGCCGACGATCTGGGTATCGCGCGGGTCCAGGGAGGTGGTTTCGAGGTCGAAGCAGAAGCGTGGCTGGGCCAAGAGATCCGTGATCAACTGCGCGCGTTGCTCTGCTGTGCTGATCTGATGGTAGTGGTGCTCAGTATCGGCAAGGGTGCGCAGGTTGGGCGAGGTCTGCTGGGTGGTTTCCTCCATGGAAAAGAGATCGGTGGAGGCGGCGGCGGTAGCGGCATCTTTGGCCAGTTGGCGTCCGCGTCCTGCCTTGAACTCGTCTCCAAACATGCGTTTGCCGAGCGCATTGAATTCGAATTCGGTGAAGAGGCCTTTGAGCAATTCATCGTCGTGTGGGCCGAGGACGAGGTTCTCCAGTTCCACCTCCAGCGGGGCATCGTGCATGATGGTGGCGAGCTGGTAGGAAAGGCGGGCTTTGTCCTTGTTCAGTTCCACTTTTTCCTTCTGCTTGCCTTTGAGTTTGTCGGCATTGGCAATGAGGTTTTCCAGGCTGCCGTATTGCTGGATGAGGCTGGTGGCGGTTTTTTCGCCAAAGCCAGGGATGCCGGGGATGTTATCCACGGCGTCTCCCATGAGGGAGAGGATGTCCACGACCTGCTCTGGGCGCTCGATGCCCCAGCGTGTGCAGACTTCGGGGACGCCGAGGATTTCGACATCGTTGCCCTGGCGGCCGGGTTTGTAGATTTTGACGGAGTCAGAGACGAGCTGGCCAAAGTCTTTGTCTGGGGTGACCATGAAGGTCTCGAAATCCTTGCCCTCAGAGCGCTTGGCCAGGATGCCGATGATGTCGTCTGCCTCGTACCCGTCACGAGTGATGAGGGGGATGTTCATGGCGGCGCAGAGGCGATGGATCTGCGGGATGGCGGTGACGAGATCTTCTGGCATTTCTTCGCGCTGGGCCTTGTACTCGGGGAAGAGTTCATGCCGGGGCGTGGGGGCAGAGGTATCTAGCACCACGGCCAGGTGGGTGGGCTGCTGGTTTTTGATGATGTCCAGCAGGGTATTGGTGAAACCGTAGAGGGCAGAAGTATTCAGCCCATCGCTGGTGCGGATGGGATTCTTGATGAAAGCGAAGTGGGCGCGGTAGAGCAGCGCCATGCCATCGAGCAGGAAGAGACGTTTGGACATTCCGGTCAGGGTAGAAAGAATGCGCGCCGGGGGAAGCACGAAGTGTTGGGAAACTGGGATCAGTGTTCAGGTGCATGCCGACTAATCACTGAATCCAGAGATTGCTCCGCCTGCGGCAGCTTGTGCTGCAAGTCCACCTAGCCACCCCTGACAAATCCCTCAGCCGTCCCAAGTCCTTCCCGGCACTCCGCCATGCTCCCGTGATTGGCAGACTCCATCTTGGATACTCGTTAGCTAAGCCGGCCTATAGGCCTTTTTTATTCAGAGGCCGATTCTTCGTGAGCTTCCAAAATCCATTCCGGGTCGGAAATCTCCGGGAGCAGCACCTGACCAGCCGGGTAGGATAAGCGTTCTCTTTGGAGACCGCCAGGTGTGAGGTGTTTGATTTCGCCGCCGTGGAGCACAATCAATGTCAGATCGATTGGTTTGGCGTGGACAGCATCTGCACAGAGCTGCCAGAGCTTGGTAACCGTGTCAGGTTCCTTTTCCTGAAAACGTTGCCACGCTTCTGGGGCGCCCTTGAGAACGGTATAGTAGAGGAGTTTCATAGCCTCCTCAGCGGTCCGAATGTGACGGAGTTCATCCCATTGAATTGATCGGCTGAGGTTATCAATGGTATCGTCAGTCCAGCCAGCCTTTATGCGCAAGGGGTCGAGGATATGGTCGCTATTGAAGCATGGGATGATCCCGCTCCGCCTGATCCAGGCAATCTCGCACCACTCCGGGGGGAACAGCGTTTTAGTTTTGTGCCCTTTGACCTCCACTGCCGATTTCCAAACAGGAAGATAGGTTTGAATCCTTTGCCGACCGATGATGGGGTCATGGAAGAATTGTTTTAGAGATCGAATCCCCATGATCTTGTGCGGCGGCAAAAAGACTTCCTGGCCAGAGGGGCGTCCACCGAACTCTCGGGGGAATTCCAAGAGGGT
>JAOZVT010001213.1 GCA_025869455.1 Prosthecobacter sp. | reverse complement strand
GCCGCAAGATGGATGGGGGAGTGGACTGGTCTGAAGTGTTTTTTACCTTCTGGCCCGTCACCATCATCGCCATCGTCTGGAGTGTGATCGGCTGGTTTGTATCACACAATTTCCTCATCTGGATCAGTCCAATCTTGGGGGCTTTGCTCCTGGCTATTCCCGTCGCCATCCTCATTTCCAGCAGAAACTCTGGCTATCGCTTTGGCCTCTTCATCACCCCCGAAGAAACGGATCCGCCGAGCGTCCTGGCCACGATGAATGAAAACCTTCAGGAAATCAAAGGTCGCATCCATCTGCCGCCAGAGCTTGAGAAATATCACGGTCTGCTCCAGGTCTGTATTGACCCCTACGTCAATGGTCTGCACGTCAGTCTCCTGCGCCGCCGAAAGACCATTCACGTCTCTCGTGCCTATCTGGATCAGCTCGCTATGCGCCTGATTCACGAAGGCCCGCAATGCCTGAATGACCAGGAAATCAAAGCCTTGATCCATGATACAGAGACCGTCACCGATCTCCATTATCGGATCTGGTCTGCCCGAGATCATGAACTGGCTCCCTTCTGGGGAACGGCCATCCGTCAGTACAATCTGGCCGCTTCCAGCCCATTCACTCACACTTTAGCACAGCGGGAAACCCCAGCGTAGTAAGGGATCAAGGCTTGCTCAATTCGGCGACTTTTTCAGCCAGCTTTTCAAAGGCGAAACGGTCGCTGTTATTCTTGCCGACGTAACGGAACACTTCCTTGCCATCAGGACCGATGAGTACTGTGGCAGGGAAGTGCATGACCTGACCATGCAACTCATAGCCAAAAGGAATGTCAAAAGCCTTGGCCAGCTTCGCATTGGGATCGCGATAAATCGGGTTCTTTGCCAAATCTTCGGCCGATAGCTTGCTTGCCCAATCTTCGATTTCACGATCCGTATCCGGTTTCAAAAAGACCTGAACCACGTTCGGCAAAGTGGGGGCCTTGGTCATGTAGTCACGGGTGTGACGCAGGCAGAGAGGGCATTCTGTTTTCAGCAGGAAATGAAGAGCCACATACTTTCCCTTGGCCTCCTTCAAAGAAAAGGAACCTGACGCAGTGGCGGCTTTGACGGTAAAATCTTCTGGTGCTGCGGACTGCAGGGCTGTGGCAGTGAATAGTAGGATGAGTGATGATAGAATGGCTTTCATGGAATGAGTTCTTGGGACTCACCAGCCATCTTTTTATTCCAAGTATTTTGCAAAAACACCCCTGAAGCAGAGACTCCCGACTCAGCTTCATCCCGCGCCTTTTTCCACCTCAGACGTCAATGATCTGGCCTGACTTCGGAGGCGTTTTTTTGGCTTCCTTCCATTCCTTGTAACGCTGAAGTTCGCGCTCGATCAGCTTCAGGCAAAAAGCCACCACTGTGGCATCATCCAAATAGCCCACCCCGATGAGAATGTCAGGGATCACGTCCGCTGGATTTAAGACATAAAGCAGCGCCAAGGCACAGGCACTGATGACCCAATACGGCACTTCACGGTAACGGCCAGCCCAGTAATCTTTGACCATCTCAAGCATCAATTTCCCCTGCTCCATCCAGCGATTCAGCTTGGGCAGTTTATCCTCAATATCCTGGGCACGCTGAGTGACCTTAGCGATATCGATATCGTGCTGATTATCTGGCGCTGGCATAACGACGAAGTGACGCAAGATGACTCATCTGGCCATGATAGAAACGGTTCTTTTTTGCAATCGTCAAAAAAACGTGACCTTTTCGTCAGATCCGCAGGCTCAAAAAAGATGAGCCTGCCCTGAATCCTACCTTGCTGTCTGGCATGGCCTTCGCTTGGATAGACCTACGATGACAGAAGCCGCCGACTCCTCATTCCTCCGACGCTGGCGAAAAGAGCTCGCCATCGTCTCGGCGCTGCTCATTACCCTGCTGGGTCCATTTCTCCTGAAGCCTAAAGATTCCACCGCTTCTTCCCAGGCCGACCGGAAGCTGGTCATCGTCACCCCGCATCCAGAGCGGTTAAGAGCCGAGTTTGGTCATGCCTTTGTCCGCTACTGGAAAGAAAAAACGGGTGAAACCATCGCCCTAGACTGGCGCGTCCCTGGCGGCACCTCAGAGATCGCGGTCATGCTCAAATCCGAATTCAGCGCGGCCTTTCAGCAACACTGGACCAAGACTCTGGGAAAAGAATGGAGCCCCGAGGTGGCGCAGACCTTCATGAATCCCAAAGCCCCGGCAAATGCACCCGCACGGCAGGCCTTTTTGGCTTCGTCCGTGGGAGTCGGATTTGATGTCTTTTTCGGCGGGGGTGCCTACGATTTCCAAATTCAAGCTGAAGCTGGCACCCTAGTGGCGGAAAAC
>JAOZVT010001212.1 GCA_025869455.1 Prosthecobacter sp. | reverse complement strand
CGCAAGAACATCGACGCTTAAATATGGGAACCGATCAAAAATAGACTGGATAACTTCATTGCTCAAAAACGCCTCCATGAATATCAAAAATACAAATGCGTAGATTAAATGCAATAATCAAAAATAATGTTGTTCATTTCTGCAACAAAACGAATTCTGAAAGCAATCTCTTTATTACTCGCGTGACAACGAATACGTTGTTGTTCTTTTTGATGCGAAAGACAGCCCTAAACGAACAAGTAGAACGACCTTGATTTCGTTCATCAGTCCAGCCAAGTTGACGGCATGACAATTATCTATGCTCACGAGCCTGATTTGCCGTCCGAGGCGTTCCGCGACATCCTCATCGCATCAACCCTCGCGCTCCGTCGTCCGGTTGATGATCTCGCAAGGCTCGAAAAGATGCTTCGCAACGCAGATATCATCATCACTGCGCGTCACGACGGAAAGCTCGTCGGCATTTCGCGCGCTATCACGGACCTCGCGTTCTCCTGCTACCTTTCCGATCTGGCTGTCGATCAAGGCTACCAACACCAAGGTATCGGAAAGCGTCTCATCGAAGAGACACATCAATCTGCCGGGCCGCAAACGACGCTCTACCTCGTGTCAGCTCCCGCAGCAGAAGCCTACTATCCGAAGATAGGCATGACGCATGTGGCAAGTTGCTGGATGCTGCCCCGCTTACAAACAAGCTAACGCGCGTTACGCCGCTTCCCAAAACCGCTTCGCAAACGCAGTCTCCTCCGGCCCGCTTGCATCGACATAGATTGCCGTGGTGCTGAGGCGCGCATGGCCTAGCCAGCGCTGCACGAGCGTGATGGGCACATGGGCTTGCAACGTGCCAACACCGAAGGCGTGGCGAAGTCCACGCGGACACGCATGACTGCCGATGATGCCGGCTTGGTGCATCACTCTCTTGATGATGCGCCAGGCGGTCGAACGACACCACGGCCAAAGACGCCGATGAGCGCTTTCTGAATTTCGCTGCGCGAGTGCAATTCCGAAAGTGCGATCGAGCTGCGTCATCAACTCGGGCGGGATCGGCACCTCTCGCACGCTGTGCTTGCGCCGCTTCAATGTTTGAATCGCGACGGTTCCGCCTTCAAGCTGGAACGATGATGGTGTGAGCGCGAGAATTTCACTGACACGCGCACCCGTCCAGGCAAGCGTCAGTGCGAAGAGTGCTTGATCGAATTTGAGCAACGACATCGCCGCAAGTGCGCGCTGACGTTCTGCATGGTTGAGATATTTCCGGCAACCGTTTGGCGCGTAGAGGCTGGACGCATCAGCTCTCCAACTGACAGTTGTTACCCGCCCCTGTTCAACCCCTGCAACCGTATTGCCCATAGTGTTTCACGACAAAATTCTTTTCTTTTCAGTAACATAACAAGTAATCGACCCCAGGCTAAGCCGTTTCTTGGCCGTAATCAAGTGTCAGAAACGGCCTAAACCGAGGAGTTGCAACACTATGGGCAATAACGTTGCAATTTATACTTTTAGTTACATGAGTTCCTCAGTATAGTCATTGTTATACCTAAGTATTCGTGAGGCCTTGATTGGATCTACACGCACATCAACGGGGAGGACAACATGGCTCAATTATCGTCGCCAAAATCAAAAGCATTCGCGCTCGCCATTACTGGCCTTGCTGCGGTTGCTGCATTTCCAACTGCCGCGCAGGCGTTCACGCAGAAGCAGTGTGATTTTATGATGACTGCCTTTGTTCAACACACGCAACCAAATTTCCAGCATTACTCAGAGACAGACAAAGCTGAACTTGGAAAATTTTATCATTGGGTCTCTGGAACTGCGTGTGCAAAAGGCGATCCGATTGTTCTTGTGCGACACCCGGAAGTCGGTGCAGTTTTATCTACTGTACAAACTATCATCAACCGCGTTCAGGATGCCTCGTTGAAAGTAACGCTTAGCCCGACAGTTTCCTTTGTTCCGCCTGCAACTGCTGCGGCGGATGCGGTTAGACCAACTACTATTAGCGCTGCACAGCGGGATGGCGCTGCAATTCAAGCCCCTGCTAAAACGCCTGGCGGCTAGTTTTGGTGCTTCGATCGAATTATTCAACTCAACAAGCATTCGCGCTCGCCACTTCTGGCCTTGCTGCTATTGCTGCATTTCCAACTGCTGCCCAAGCGTTCACGCAGAAGCAGTGTGACATCATCATGACTGCTTTTGACAGGCATACCACTGCAAATTTTTCGCACTACTCTGCCTCGGACAAAGTTGAGCTGGGTAAATTTGCCAACTGGGTTACTGGCACTGGCTGTGCAAGAGGCGAACCGATTGTTTTGGTGAGACACCCCGAAGTTGGGGCGGCATTGAGCTCAGTTCAAAT
>JAOZVT010001211.1 GCA_025869455.1 Prosthecobacter sp. | reverse complement strand
CCTGAAAAGACCGCAAAGGCTTCGATCAACTCTGGGGAAAGTAGAACTTCCTCATGGAAGATCATTCCAGGTTTAAACTTGTTGGTCATGTCAGGCAAGATTGCACAAGGTAGAAGGAGTGGATGCTATGCCCCCAGTTTTTCTTCCAACAGAAGCTTCATCAAACGGACCGAAGTCATTTCCATCGTCTCATCTGGGGTAAAAGAAACACCAAAGGCTTCTTCCACGGCGACCACCAGATTTAGATGGGCCACGGAGTCCCAGGCCGAAACGGTATCCGGGCTAGTTTCTTCAGAAATGTCACTTTCTGGAAGATCAAGAACGGTGGCTACTGTGCTGATGAGGGTGGCGTTGCGTTCTTCGGGTGTCATGATTGAAAGGAAATGCCTGTAGTAGTAAAGGTTTCGGGCAGGGGGCGGAGTTCGTCAAGGCACAGATGCCAGAGGCTATTATCTGCTGAGAGGCGACTATAGCCGTGTTTCTCAAAGAAATCTGCAGCTGGCTGATTTTTGCTAGTAGGGAGGAAGCGGCCCGTGAGTTCGCGTCCGCCGTGTTCGTGAACCAGCCTCTCAATGGCGGCTAGGAGTGCGGTTTCAACTCCTCTTCCGATGACTCGGCAACTCATTAGAAAGCTATCAATCATCCACTTTTCGGACTCTTTGACCACGAGGGCTGCCGCGACTAGACCCGCATCCCCGAATCGATCTTGAACACGTGCCCAGATGCCGATGCCTCCAGCCTCAAGCATTTGGCGTAGTCGGGCTGCCTCATGCCTTTGTGTGGTCAAATTAAACTGATTGGTTTTACCCAATAGCTGAACAATGCGGGGCAGTGTTGCTTCATCGAATAGCCCAATGGTCACAGTCATCTCCAGGCTGCGAATGAAATCGTCTAGGGAAGCTGATTGAGCGAGCAGTTGAGTGCGGCCAGATTCTTGTTGGTAAAGTTCCGCTCGTTTTTGATCTTCTTCGGTTAAAGAAAAACAGTCGAAAAACTCAGATTGCTCCAGGCACCGTCCATACTCTAATGGGCTGGCTGATACTTCGATGACAGAAACTTCAGGGAGTTGGGTGCGTACCCACTCACGTTCCACCGCATTGTCATCAAAGAAGACTAAGGCATCCAGACCGATGTTTAAGGTTTTGGCAATCCGACGCATGCTGGTGGCTTTGTCTTCCCAATGAACTTCAAAGGCAGAAAAATGATGACGTTTGAGGACGCATGCGGGGTGCTCAGCAAGCACTTGTTCGACGTCTGCGGCATTGTTTTTACTGGCTGCTGCTAAGAGTACACCGCGAGCCCGCAGTGCTAAGATCCTCCGCTGAAAATCCACGAAAACACTGCCGGGGTAATCTGCTCCCAGTTGAATGCCTTCTACGCCTAATTCTCCAAGAACTCCCCCCCAGAGGGTATTGTCCATGTCCAGAACCAGGCACTTTTTTTGAGGGACGTACCAGTTTCGGATCTGTCTTGCGGCCAGTTCTGAAATGGCTGACATGGCCATGCTACTTAATGGGGCGCGCGCCAGCCAGGCCATGCGTTCATCTCTCCACTGGTTCATCCCGATCTGTGTGAGCACGGAACTCAGGTTAAGAACAGCGGCGTCGGGAGTGGCTCTACAACAGGCAGCAATGGAATCGTTTAGCCCTTGGAGGAATGATGCGAAGGAACTTTCCATCATGGGGTCCAGTGAGCCCGTCGGATTCCAAAATGGAGGGAGTAGGTTGCCGATCAGAATTTTCTGGCTGCTATTCTGTCGAATGCTCGAAATGACATTCTGAAATCGGCTGACCAAGTGTTCCTGCGTTTGATTCAACTCGTCAATGTTCGTGGCCAAAGATTGATAGCTCCAAATCTGCGAGGGCGCTATTTCTTCAATGTCCGGTAAGATGACGACCATATCGGCCTTGAACTGGTAGAGTTCACTTTGAGGATCCAGCGCCTGTTGTTCAATCTGACCGTAGGGGCCTATCCACACTTCCAGTCCGATCCCGCGTCTGGCTGCTTCAACAATGAGATAGGACTTCAAAAAGTCCAAAGTCCGGCTGCCGATGAGAGCCAATTTGATCCAATGCAGGTCCGGGGGGCGAGTCGAAACGATGGACGCCGCAGCCTTGGAGCAAATGGCGCGAGTGAGTGGTGGAACTGGCAATTCTATCATTGAGAGTATGAAGATTTTATCAAAAGACTCGGCGAGTTCAGATTGCGCGGAGGAATCTGGATGGCTGCCTAGTTTGTTGAGGATGGTGCAGGATTGAATGAGTCATGAACCTGAGAAGAAAAGGGGCAAGGCGGCAAGCCTGAAATGGTCATAATGACCCATGTACGATAAATTGTGTTTTGCCAAGAAAGAG
>JAOZVT010001210.1 GCA_025869455.1 Prosthecobacter sp. | reverse complement strand
AGGGAGTTCTCACCCCCGTGTCATTACCCATGCACTTGGCCGCCGCTGTGGAAACACGCCTCCCCTCCGGGGGATTGCGCCCATGCGTTGTCGTGGCAGGTGGAAGAGAGCCAAGCCACTGGGAGCAATACCCCGGCCATCGCTTCCTTCACACCCTGGGGGCTTTACCCTGCTGCTCATTAGGCGGGTGTTGGAAGTCGCGAACCACTCCTATCGGTGACGGAGATGCACAGGATGCCCCTCAAAACCTTTGCATCGATGTGGTCAACCAACTTCCACATTGTATGCATCTTATCTCCGCCAACGATGTGATCGGTCAGGTTGAAAGTTATTTTAATTCAAAAAGTCCCTTCAAATATCTGACAAGTGACCAAAGCGGCATCGCGGCGCTTCATGCCGGATGGAGTTCTTCATCCTCCAAGTTCAGGAACCCGCGCACCTGTGAAAATGATGCAAGGTGGCATCATTCAACGGAAGGAAAAACAAAACTGACTGCGGAAAATGCCAGCCGTGCTGCCCTTGATGCTTTGGCCACGCTTCCATCAATGCAGACGGACTGTGCCGGGCGAGGAATCATCGTTTGCGGCGGCGGATTACGTTACCTTCCCTCAGCATGGGTGTGCATCCGCCAGTTGCGGAAATTGGGCTGTACCCTCGATATTCAGCTTTGGCACTTTCCGGGGGAAGCCAGCACATCGGTTCGGACCTTGCTCGCCCAACATGGAGTGCAGTGTATTGACTGCGAGGAAGTCGCCGTTCTCAATGGCGTTCCTGCTCCTAAATCAGGTTGGGAACTCAAGCCATTTTCCCTCCTCTACTCAAGTTTTCAGGAAATTTTATTACTGGATGCGGACAACTTCGCGGTCTTAAACCCAGAATACCTTTTCGAGAGCGAGGAGTTTTTGCAAACTGGTGCAATCTTTTGGCCAGATTTCTCCAGCATGCCCGAAGATGACCCTGCATGGAAGGTCTGCGGAGTTGAATATCAGGACGAGCCTGAGTTTGAAAGCGGACAAATTGTGATTGATAAGAAAAGATGCTGGCAAGCCCTACAGCTAGCCCTCTGGTATAACAAAAACGCTGGTTTCTATCGTCAATATTTTCTCGGTGACAAGGAGACTTTCCATATCGCCTTCAGGCTGCTGGAAAAGGATTACTCCATGCCGCAGTGGGCTACGAAATCGCTGCTCGGAAAAGCCATGCTTCAGCACGACTTTGAGGGCAGGCTGCTATTTCAACACAGAAATTTTGCAAAATGGTCTCTTCATGGAAATAATCCGTGGCTGGAGGGGTTTTGTGACGAAAAAGACGGCCATCGGTTCATCCATGAACTGCTCCAACAATGGAACGGAGAACTGGATGCGGGCCCGCCGCGACACAAGGCCACTGCCTGCCATGGCAGCAGGGCAATGGCCGCTGCCGCGAATGCTCTGGTCTCTCAGTTATGGTGGTATCAAGGGGAAGGCGAAAGAGAAGTCCGCTTCCTTTTTAATCAGGATGGCGTCGTAAAGCATCTACCCTGTGGAGACAGCTCGAAATTCTGTTACTGGGCTCTTCGCAGGTCACCCAACAGACCTCGGCTAGTCCTATCTGATGACAAAGAGATCGTTGCTGAACTGGAACCCGATGGCGTCGGCGGCTGGAAAGGTAGGCCGGCACCTGTCCATTCCCAGGGAAAGATTTTGAGAATATCCAAAACAAAAAGAGACCGCTGCCATGACCTCGGCGATGCCACCATCAGAGAGCTCATACGCCAAAAATGGATGTTACGTGTTGGCAACAATCATCAGCGCACCATGCAGTTTTGCGAAGATGGCAGCGTGACTGAAGGCGCCAGCGACTTGGAGATGTTTTGGACGCTTTCGAAAACAGGCCCTGTCAAAAGTTTAGTTTTTACCAACTGGGACCGAATCACATCAGAACTGCACTGGACGGCGGATAAAGGTTGGGAAGGCAACCGACACGATCAGAACAGGCATCCGCTTTTGCTTAGATCATTGCGTCAGTGGAAATTAAAAGATCATGACGAGCCCCCATCGGGCAGCAAATTCGCCTGCCAAGCCGATTGTGATTCTCAGTGGTATCTGGACTGGTGTAACAGGCTCAAGGAACGGCCTCGGTATCACCGTAAGCAATGGGAGATCGTATCCATTGTTGAAAGGGTGAGTAGGCATGTGAAAAATGGCATGGACTCCGAACTTCTCATGTTCAACCCAACCGACGATCCGCTCGTGGACAGCTTAGCAATGCTTGGATGCCGGATCACCTGTGTTCTACAAGAAGGAATATCCCACCTTCCTCAAGGACTCCAAAAAAGAAAGTTG
>JAOZVT010001209.1 GCA_025869455.1 Prosthecobacter sp. | reverse complement strand
AGAAAGTAATCAAAGAAAAAGATCTCCAATGATTAAGTACTAAAGGAGTAAGTACCACAACTTACTACTAAAGGGAGATCTAGGCAGAGGAGACAGCTATTAAAAACAACGGGAGGCTGTTCTCATCAAATGAGGCTCTCGGTGAATGAAAAGGCTGAGCGCCCTAGACTCAGGCTCTAGCGCCGACGGCGCATGAAGAGGGTCAGGAATCCAAACGCAAACAAGAGGAGCCGTGAGGGCTCTGGAATAGCGGCAACGTAGATGAGGCCGTTGTTCATGAACTGATTGGTTTCGAAAAACCAGCCATTGCCAGCGAGGATGGCATTGGCACTGGAAAGGTCCAGATCAGCCACCGTGAAAGCACCAGCTCCGCCTGCGCCATCTGCATCGGCATTCAAAGCAGTGACCCAGTCCAAGAGATTGAAGACATCTCCCAGTTGAGGAACGTAACTGCCTAGCAATTCCACCTTCAGCGTGCTGCCAGCATTCAGGCCCAGCGTGCCATCTACCTGGAGGCTGTCATAGAGGCCATCCGAACTTGCATTGGCAAAATAGGCAGGGTCACCTCCCGCTAGGATGTCCGACAAGTTGCTATAGGTCGCCCCAAACTGGAACAAGGCACGCAGTGTCGGGATGCCGCCAGTGAGGGTCAGATCATTAAAGGTTAGCTCTCCTGTGCCGTCACCCGCATTGGCAAGCAGACCTGAGGAAGTGCCTGGGCTGATGTAGCTATTGCCGCTAACAATGAGCTGGCCGTTTACACTGCCGCGTCCAGAGAGCACTTGATTCGTCAGGGTGTAGTTTCCGCTGTTGCGTCCAGAGATGCTGAAAGTGGCCCCTTGATCCACCTGGATCCAGGGAGTGCCTGTGAGATTGCCCGTGCCACTGAGCGCCAGAGTGCCGCCACGGATGGTGGTCTTGCCCGTGTAGTTACTGACAGTGGCCACCGGGCTGGCGGCATTGTAGGTATTGGTCAGGGTAAGTGTGCCTGCACCATCTTTGATGATGGAAAGGTTCCCTGTGATCTTGCCATTGAAGGTTGAGTTACCTGCTTGATTGATCGTGAGGGTGGAAGCCGTGACGACATTGGAGTTGTTTACACTCACGACATCGTTGCTGCCATTGGGGACAATGCTATTGAGGCCGGCAATCTCTTGGTTAAATCCGTTGAGATCAAACATGGTCAGTTCTGTCACGGTGCCAGCTGTATAAACCGTGAGGGCGGTGGTCGTTGGCAGACTGTTGTTGGCCCCGAGGCGCAGAGTGCCACGGACGATTTGGGTGGAACCTGTGTAGGTATTGATGCCGCTGAGTTGCACCACTCCATTGTCGCCAGCGGTCGAAATGGCTAGGCTGTTGGATGAGGAGGATCCATTCTGAATGACGCCTGTCACATTGAGAAAAGAATTCTTCTGCCCCCCGATGCGCGAGAGGTTTGTGCCGATGATGACATTTCCAGTCCAGACAGCCGTGACGTCGGTGTTGGCTTGTAGGGCACCGTTGTTGTTACCTCCATTGCCATTGATGGTGACGGTTTCACCTGTGATCGTCATGCTGCTGTCCAAACGGAGTTGAGCGTTATTGAGGACGATGGTACCACCGAGGCTACTGCCCAGTGCTTGGTTGTTCGTGATGGCCAGAACACCTGTCGTAATGGTTGTCTCTCCAGTGTAGTTGTTGGCACCTGAGAGGACCAGAAGCCCATTGCCATTTTTGGTGAGGGAACCTGTGCCTGTAATGGTGCCTGCGTAGGTCGTGCTCTGAGATTGAAGGTCCAAAGTGCCACCTCCTGCCAGGAGCGTGATGCCCCGGTTCGCATTCAAGGTGAGGGCAGCTCCCCACTGGAGGGTGCCGCCATTGAAGGTGAGGTTGTCTGCGGAAAAGGTGCCTGGGATTGCGCCGAGACTACGATCTGTGGCAATGCGGATGATGCCTCCATTGAGAAAAGTGCCGCCACTGTAATCGCTGGTGCTGCCTTGGAGAATCAGGGTGCCAGGGCCATTCTTCACCACGTTCACGGTTCCACCACTGCCGTTGTCATTGATGATGGAATTAACGGTTGTGGTTTGACCGCTGGTTTGATCTGAGAAGATCAGTTGGCCTGCGGTGCCTGTCGTGGAGCCTCCTGCGGTGAGAACACTGCCATTATTGGCTGCACTGCCAATGGTTAGGTCTCCGGCTCCGCTGGCCAGCATGATGCCACCAGAGGTTCCCAGGCGTAGAGTATCTCCAGATCCGCTGCCGATCACGGCCGCGCCGGTTGCAGATTGTACAAGGGTGTTAATGTCGGTCGTGGCTCCAGAATTGGCCA
This sequence comes from Prosthecobacter sp., assembly GCA_025869455.1. Lineage (GTDB taxonomy): Bacteria > Verrucomicrobiota > Verrucomicrobiia > Verrucomicrobiales > Verrucomicrobiaceae > Prosthecobacter. The sequence goes on along the minus strand of JAOZVT010001209.1, from coordinate 14 downwards.
GCGCCACATTGCCA
>JAOZVT010001208.1 GCA_025869455.1 Prosthecobacter sp. | reverse complement strand
TGGTTTTAAAAACACGGCCGGTGATCACTTCATCCAGCAGGATGGTCACCTTCGGCAAGAAGATGAGCATGATGGTGACATAGAGCAAAAGCTGTTCTGCCAAGACGGCCTGCTGGCTGACATGGGGCTGGGCGGTGGCTGCTAATAAGGTAGAGAACACCAGGAAGAGGAACCAGAGCAGGCTGCTGGCATAACTCAGGATGCCATGCAGGAAGTTGAGCCGGCTCATGGGGTGCCAGCCTTTGGCAAACAAGAGCCAAAAGTGCTGCATGTTTCCCTGACACCAGCGGCGGTCACGTTTCAGCATGTCCACCAGGGTCGGCGGGCCTTCTTCATAACTGCCACGGTTGGTATTGAGAAGACGCACGGCGTAGCCTGCTTTGCGCATGAGCGCAGCTTCCACAAAGTCATGACTGAGGATGTGACCCCCAAAAGGTTCCTTACCGGGCAGGGCAGGGAGCGCGCAGTTCACGATGAAGGGCTCCAAACGAATGATGGCATTGTGCCCCCAGAAGTTAGCCTCCCCACACTGCCAGTAGTCCAGGCCCGCCATGAATGGGGGACCATAGAGCGATTGAGAAAACTGCATCACTCGACCGAGCAGGGTCTCTGCGCCGATCTGTTTTGGGAAGGTCTGGATGATGCCAATCCCAGGATTCTTTTCCATGATGCGCACCATGCTGGTGAGCAAGCCACCAGACATGAGGCTATCTGCATCCAGCACCACCATATAACGGTAGCGTTTACCCCAGCGGCGGCAGAAGTCGCTCACGTTACCGCTCTTGCGGTTGATCGGCTTCCGGCGTTTCCGGTAAAAGATGCGCCCAAAGGCATTGAGCTGGCGGCAGAGTTCCAGCCAAGCGGTCTCTTCTTCCACCCATTGACTGGTTAAATTGGAGTCACTGAGAATGAAGAAGTCATAGTTCTTCGATTGTCCTGTTTGCTCCAAAGAAAGGTAAATGGCACGCAACCCTTCAAACACGCGCGTGACGTCTTCATTGAAGACAGGCATGATGATGGCGGTGCTGGCCGTGATATCTTCATCCAGATCTTCCGGCTTCAAGGTACGCCAGAGATCCAGCGGGTCCGGCTTTGGCCGATTCATCAGCCAGACGCCGAAAAGCGCCGTCCAGAAGCCGACATTGAGTTGGTAATAAAGGGGAACAAAGACGGCTAACAAGGCCCACTCTGACAGGCGCATGTCACGCTCTGAAAGATAAACATACATCAGCCAAACCCCCACGATGGTGCCTAGACCAACGAAGGAAAAGAAGGTGGCGCGTCTCGTGCGGGCGATCCTTGGCGGCGGCATGCCGACAGTCGCGTTTAGGTTGGCCGTGTGGGCCCCAATCATGCTCATCCGAGAAGAAAGTAAAGGTAACCTAGCACACCGCCGACGATGCTAACCAGGATGGAATAACGAAGAATAGGGTGACGCTCAAGACGATCAAAAGTGTCTTCAGCCACTTCAGAAACGATGCCTAAATCCATATCACGCGGAGTCATTTTGCTGACCTGCATGCCGGGGCCGGATGTGCGTACGGCAGAGCGCATGGCCTCGGCCATATCTTTGGGTAGATGCTCTTTATCTAAAAAGAAGTTAGGCCAGCGTGCAGGCCCACCACTGAGGTGAAAGCCCAGTCTCCCCGCTGCCTCTAGCTGGGAGTCATTCAAGTGCATGTCACTATAAATCGTGGACAGCCACTCCCGCATCATCAGGCGTGCCTGCTCAATGCTATGCGCAGTGGGCGTGCGCTTGGTGTCTTTGGCATGCGCGACAGCGGCTCTTCGCAGCGTTTCCAGAATGAGCTGGGTACGTCGAATACGGTTGTGCAGTTGATAGGAACGGAAGTAGTCAGCGAGACGGGCGTATGCCTCGTTCCACTCTTCTTCTGTGCCCGTGGCGGGTGCGAATTGGATATTTACAGCTTCCATGTGGACTCATTCTTGAGCCAGCCACAGAATGCGCAGAATTGTCCAAGATGGAAGCAGTTTTGTCAGTCACTTTACGCATGAGGCGCAAACAGGACTTTTGCACACTCAGGCTTACCCGCAGGGTTTTGGCAATACCACTGCCAGTGTTCGGGTTTGTTGACGAAGGGGTTCAAACTGCTTCCTTCTAAGATACGAAATTGCCCCCGTAACTCACCGCCTTCTTGGACATTCAGGGAGCGCGCGGCGATGCGGCCATCCAGGCTACCACCAGCCTCAATGGTGACCGTGCCTTCGCAGGAAAAGTCTCCCATCGCCTGTCCACAGACTCGCATGGCCCGCGTCTGCACCGGGTAGAGAAATTCCACTTCCGCGTCTGGGGCGATGTCTAGCAAATCACAGGTGATGTGTTCCGCAAACAGTCCTTTGGCAGAGATCACACG
>JAOZVT010001207.1 GCA_025869455.1 Prosthecobacter sp. | reverse complement strand
GAGACATTGACGAGTGTGCATTTCTGCGCCCACAGCAGCGGGGTGTCTGGGTGCTCAATGGCGATAACGAGTTCGTTGGTTTCGTGCCGCTTGGCCACGACCACGTAGGCTTGTTTGTAGAGATTGCTGGCCACGCCGATGCCTTTGCGTTGGCCCAGGGTGTAGAGATGCAGGCCACGATGTTCCCCCAAGAACTTGCCTTCCAGATTGACGATGGGGCCGGGTTTATCGTCCACAAAGGTGCGGAGAAAGTCTTCCATCTTCACTTCACCGATGAAGCAGATGCCTTGGCTGTCTTTCTTATCGGCGGTCTTGAGTCCTAGCTTGCGAGCTTCCTCACGGAGTTCGGGTTTCAAAAGGTGACCGATGGGGAAGCGGGCGATTTTTGCTTGCTCGGGCTGCATCATCGCCAGGAAATAGGTCTGGTCTTTGTTAGGATCTGCCCCACGCAGGATGGCTAGACCGTCCGCGCCTTTTTGTGCATAGTGGCCAGTCGCGATGGCATCGAACCCGCGTTCTTTGGCCCAGTCCCAAAGGACGCCAAATTTCATCTCGCGGTTGCACATGACATCCGGGTTTGGGGTGATGCCTTCTTGATAACCTTCGAGGAGGTATTTCACCACGCGCTCGCGGTATTCACGCATGAGATTGACGACGTGAAATTCGATCCCGAGCTGGTCTGCCACAGCGCGGGCATCGACAATGTCTTCCTCCCACGGGCAGTGACCGATGATGTTTTCCTCATTGATCCAATTCTTCATGTAGGCCCCCACCACTTCATGCCCCTCCTGCACCAGCAGCGCCGTGGCGACACTGCTATCCACTCCCCCTGACATGGCGGCCAAAATCTTCATGGTTCTTCATGGCATACGCTGGCCGAGCACTCAAATCTCAATGCAAGATTCTCGACCGTCTTGAGCGCCAAAGTGGCGATGACGGAGGTTACTTCTTGTTTGCATATCTTTATAATTACCATAAATTAGACGTATGCCAGTTCGTGTACGGTTTTTCCTCTTTCTCCTTCTTATCGGCACCCACCTCCATGCTGAAACCGTGCAGGAGCAGATCCGCGCGGTCATTGACGAGTATGAAAACAACGTCCGCGCCAACACTCAAAAGATCATTGCCGCGACGACGGAAGAGGAGCGCGCCAAGTACCGCGCCACCGTGCCCAGTGCCGGGCCGTATGCCACACGCGTGCTGGGGATTGTGGAAGAACATGTGTCAGATCCCGGCAGCGCCGTGGGAGTGTCTTGGCTGATCACCCAGGCGGCGGCTTTTCCAGAATTTGACCAGGCGCTCCAGCTTTTGGCCACGCTTCATCTGAAGAGTAGCGGCATCGCCCCAGCGGTGAAGGCGCTGGAATATCAGCCGCTGGAAAAGGTGGAGCCGATCCTGCGAGACGTGCGTGAAAAAAATCCGAACGCCGAGGAAAAGGCAGCCGCCACTTACGCGCTAGGCATGCAATATTTCCGCCGATTTGAAGCCGCCCTGAGCCCAGAGCTGGCGGAAACGGCCAAGACGCAGGCCATGGACTGCTTTCAGGATATCATCGCCAACTATGAGCAAACCACGATTCAAGGCTTTCCCATCGCGGATCAGGCGGGGCGCATGCTGTTTGAAATGGGGAATCTTTCCGTCGGCAGTGAGGCACCTGAGATCGATGGCAAAGACGTGGATGGCAGCGCCTTCAAGCTGAGTGACTTTCGCGGTCAATACGTGGTCCTCATGTTCTGGGGTGGCTGGTGCCATGCCTGCCACGGAGTCATCCCACAGGTGAATCAATTCGTCACGGATATGCGTGGCAAACCCGTCGTCATTCTAGGCATCAATACCGACATTCCGAATGAAGCCCGCCAAGCCTATCAGGACTACCAAGTGAACTTCCGCAACTGGTCTGATGGCACGACGTCCGGTCCTATCACGACCCTTTTTAACCTGCGTAATTTCCCGACTTTTTATCTGGTGGGGCCAGATGGAAAAATTGTGCTGAAACAAACAAGCATCGAGGCGATCAAGGAGACGATGAAGCGTGTAGAGTCGATGGAAAAAATCCGGTGAAAGTCAACCTCCACTGGATTTAGCCCCGAACTCCTCAATCAATCGCGGAGTTCGGGTTTGTCATGAGTCTCTGTTCAAATCAATGCCCGACTTCCGCTGGCGCATCCAGATTCTTCGGTGGCCAAAAGGCGAAGAGCAGAAACAAGGCAGCAGCTAAAGATAGACCTGTAGGCCAGAGGAAGAGTTCGCGGTAATTGACCACTCCATCGGTGGTTAGGTTTCCTTGAAGAGGAATGAAGAACCACTTAGCGGCAAGATCTCCCATTCCCAAAACTAGGAGGTTAAACAAACCTTGAGCACTGGAGCGAACATCTTTCGGGAAGGC
>JAOZVT010001206.1 GCA_025869455.1 Prosthecobacter sp. | reverse complement strand
CGGGAGCCTATCACGGTGACGATCGACCGCGCAATCGTTTCGGATGGCGCTGAGCGGCTGCCGACGATGTCATGAGACGGCAGTGCGAGTGCAAAAAAGAAAATTGCGACTGCTATTGTTGGGCGTGACAGATGGGTCATCTAGCCAGATGATCCCCCACTAGTGTTTCTTGTCAACTTGGTCAATTTGAAGGGCCAGATTGCATGTCCTTTTTCCGCTGGGACGGGAATGGTGCCCTTCTGGGTCGACCAACGTCAGCACAGGCAGGAAACGGACCGTCCAGAACGAGTGAAATGAAAGCGTCCTTCATCTCCATCACAAATTCGGGCCACTTTTTGTTGAGGTAAGCGACTACGATGGGCTCATCAAACAATGGCTTGAAGAACGACCACGCGACCGCAAAATACAGTGAGGGATCGCCAAACGACCTTTCGCTATCCTCTGATGCTTCAGCACGCAGCAAAAGACGAGGCGCGTCCTTAACGCCCAAATCAACCAAGATCGCGCGGAATTTTCGGTCCGACATCACGCCGCGACATCGTCCGACCGCGACATCGACCGTTAGACGCGTTTTCTGGGCACGGTCGGCAGCGACCGCCCTCGCCTTCGCTCGCAGATCCCGCATCCTCGCTCTCGAAACCTCACGCGACTGATTGGGGTTCATCCAGCGCGTCCCTTGCACAAAGATCCAGGAACGGATCAAGCGTCTCCATTCGGAAAGCATTCAGGCGGCTATAGTTCTTGCCACTGACGGTCAGCCAGGCGCCGTGCGGAAGAAAGATATATGGAATAACAAAATAGTCACGTATCGTCGTACCGATTTTGTCTACCCTTGCGATAATATAAAAATCTGGCTTCTTGTTCGACCTATATCCAAACTGCCACTCGTTGGAACCTACGGGGCTTGAACTTTTAGTACGCCCCACACCCACTGAGACCGTAAACTCGCTATTTATTCTGGGGTGGAATTTCCAATCGACAGACGTGCTGCCGCCACGCTCAGGCACTCCACTCATGATTTTCCGTCGCATCTCGCGCCGGATTTCAAGATTGTTGAGCCTATTTTTACGCCCCTTATACCCGATAAGATCAAATGCGAGCGTCAAGCTGCCAAAGCGAGCGCGGTAGCTATTTATCGCGGGAGCCCCCTCAAAATCTAATACATAGTCTATTTTGAGCTCGCCATGTGAGCACCATATCGCCGTAAGTACGTCAAGCATGAATGAACTGGTGTGGCGAACGATATTCGTCCGTAGACGTTCTTGTGCTTCAGCAAATCTCTCAGGCGATACAACGGCGTCAAACGCAGCCAATCCACGCACCCATTCGCTCTTTGGATTTTTCTGATATCTCCCGCCAAGCTTTCTTGAGGAACGATTGTAAACGCTATTCCCCATATACTTTTCGTTGGCAAGCAACTCTCTCACTGAATACCAATACCAGGGATAACCGCTAGCACTTACGGAGCCCGCGCTGTTCAGCACCCTGGCGATTTCGTTGAGGGATTTCCCGTCATCCAGGAAGAGATCATAGACGTAGTGGATCAGCTTGACTTCGTTGGGATTGCCCAATGAAAGGATAGTGTGCTGTCCTCGCAGGCTCTTTTGTTGCCCGAACGCTAGATCGGCAATCCTGTTCTTTGCTTCATCCACCAGAACGCGCTTCAACCCAAACCCGGGCGTTGAGCCAATCCTGAACCCCGCGCGAACAGTCCTGCTTTGACCTGTAAATACTTTGGCGGAGAGATCTCGACTAAACTCCCCTGCCATTGCACGTTTAACATTTTTGAGAAGTGCCGCCGCCACGCTTCCGTCATTCGTGAACTGTTCAGCACAATATTCGACCTGAACTCCCGAAGACCGGCACAGGAATTCGTAGTGCGCGCTTTCATCATTATCTTGAAAACGTCCCCACCGGCTCACATCGTAGACCAGAATTTTTGAGAAATTGACGCTTCCAGATACGACATCGCTGATCAATTGCTTTAATCCGGATCGCCCCTTGATCCGAAGTCCACTTTTTCCCACATCCTCGTAAGTACGAACAATTTCGAGTCCGTTTTGCGCCGCATACAGCGCAATTGCCGCCGCTTGATTTTCGATGGAATGCTTCTGCATGTCAGTAGACATACGAACGTACTGGGCTGCTTTCTGCGCTCTCGCCAACATCCAGCGACTGAAACCGGAACTTGTGAAGGCAGCCGAAACGAATTCAATCGGTATCGATTACAAGTTTCACCTTCTAAGAGTTAGATGGTTCGTTGTTTCGCTTCTGCCTTGACTGAATTCATGCAGAATCCTCGCGAGGCAATCAGCTCGGCCTGTCTGCCGCCGGCGGCGTCAGCAGGTAGCCAAGGCCGCGCACTGTCTGGATGATGTCGACTTCG
>JAOZVT010001205.1 GCA_025869455.1 Prosthecobacter sp. | reverse complement strand
TCAGCGCCGACGAAAAGATCAGGGCCTACCCGCATGTGCGGGCGATCTGGTGAAATAGCTCAAGGGAAGCGGGTGCCCGACTTTGGTCGGTAAACAGGGAACTGCGAAGAGGCTGGCGTTGCCTGCGTTGTCAGACTCTTGAGTCGTATGCGGTTCGGAAATGTTGCTACGTCCCCTATTGTTGTCACAAACTCCACGTAGCAAGTGCATCCCTGCTCCCAGCCTCTGGATGAGACCTGTTGCCAGACACTTCGGCGGGGCGCTCGACGCAGGGTGCTAAACATATGCTGACCGATCACTTTTGCCACCTCAGGGCCGGATCAGCACTTTCATCGCCCCTTCCGCCTTCTGGTCGAAGGTGGAAAAAGCCTTGTCCACATCGGACAGCGAAAACGTATGCGAAAAGTAGTCCTGCGGGTTGACCACGCCGCGCTCCATCATGCGCAAGGCCTCCCACATGTAGGGCTGGACGTTGGCAAAACCATTCATGTGCAGGGTGATGTCGCGCAAGAACACGTCTGCCAGATTGAGGTTGAAACTGCTGTCGCAAAACACGCCCAAAGCCGCGACCGTGCCGCCGGGACGAACCAGATCAAGGCTCATTTGCAGGGTTTCGGGATAGCCCACCATTTCGATCACTTTGTCAAAGCCGCGGCCGCCCGTGAGTTGCAGCGCTTTATCCTTCCAGCCCTCTTCCGCTGAATTGATGGCGACCGCCCCTTTTTTGGCAGCGGCGGCCAAACGGTGGGGCACGGTATCGAGCGCAACGACCCGGCCCGGCCCCCGGTGCAGGGCAATGTCCAGCGCCATCAGGCCGGTCGGGCCGCAGCCCACAAGAGCCACGCTTTCGCCCACCTGAATGTTGGCCAGATGGTTGGCAATCACCGCGGTGGGCAGGTTGCACGACAGCGTCAGCGCCGCACTGTCCGATATTTCATGGGGCACTTTCATGGCATGGCCGTCCGCATAGGGCATGACCAGGGTTTCGGCGTGCGTGCCATTGAGGTTGCCAAACGGCACACCAAAACCATAAACCGCTTTTTGTGTCGTCTCGCAATGCGCGGTCTGGCCCGCCTCGCACATGTAGCAGTGGCCGCACGATGCCGAGTACCCCATGGTCACGCGATCGCCCCGCTTGAAGCGACCAACGGCCTTGCCGATATCGAGTACCTCACCCACCAGCTCGTGGCCGGTTTGCGATTTTCCTTTTTCCATGATCGGGTCGAGCGCCCCGCGGTACAGATGCAGGTCGGAACCACAGATGGAAGTCGCGGTGACCTTGACCAGCATCTCGTGGTCGGCGCGAATGACAGAATCGGGGATGTTGGTGCAACGGATGTCGCGCGGACCAAAATAAACGGCTGCTTTCATGGTGTTGTCTCTTATGCGTTGAATGGACGGAGGCGGCGCCTCATTTTTTCCCCTGTTTAGAACCTGTGCGTATATCCGATGGTCATATTGTTTTGTGAATGGATAACTTGAATCGGCGCTGAAGTATTCGGCAGACTCTCGTTTCCAATCGATTATTTTAAGGCATGGGAATAGGCAAAGTCAATACTACCCATCTTGGAGAAAGCATAAGAAAAACCGGCCGAAATGTGTTTTCTAGGAGTCGCAGGAATCAAAGCAAGCAGTGTCTCTGAGCGCAGCGCCTGAGTTGCAATTCGACCACCGCCACGCAGTGTCCAGCGACCCGTCTGGTAGGCTATACCGACTGCAAGGATGGTCTGATTCTTATAATTTTGTGGCAATAGGATGTCAAGGGTGCCTCCATTATCTGAGACAAAACCGACATTGATATCTTTCATCGCATGCTTCCAAAATACTTGCGAGACATCTGCGGCCATCATCCACCGATCATTGAAGCGGTGGCTTAAGCCAATATCCAGCTTGGCGGGCATCTGGAAATTACGCACCTTGATATTGCCCTGCAATGGGATCTGTCCCGCAATCCCATCGATCGCAGTGAGCGTAGCCCTTCCCTGCATGTCATTCACTTTACTTTCCATGGCATAGGCAGCGCCAAGCAAGGTGTCATTCGACACTTTGTAAGTCATCCCGATACGCCCACCAAAACCCCAGGCGTCCACGCCACTGGCCAGGGGCTGGTTCTTGGTCAGGCTGAAATGGGCACCACGCAGATCGGGCAAACCACCGAGCACAGGGACCAGACTCCCGCTCACCCGCCCGGCGCCAATCAGCGCACCAACCTGGTCCGCGCCAAGTAACATATCAAGATTCAAACCCTGCCACATCGCATCAATACTTCCCCCCACTGCTATTTTGTCGTTGACCTGATAGCTGTAAGCGTCCGACCGCCCCCGTCTTGCGTTTGAGTGCTCAGCGCGGCGAGTTGATCTCGTCGGCGAATTCGCCCTCGTCCCATG
>JAOZVT010001204.1 GCA_025869455.1 Prosthecobacter sp. | reverse complement strand
GTCAATGGTGGCTTTCTGCCATTCAAATTTGACTAGCGGGTCCGTCTCTCCCGCGAGGTGCAGCACTGGCTTGGGTTTGAGCAAAGGCAGCGCCGTCGAAGCTGCGGAAGCGGAGGGGGCCACGGCGGCAAAGGTGTCGCCACGGGTAGCCCAGAGCAGATAGGTGAAGCCTCCTCCATTCGAATGCCCCGTGGAGTAGATGCGCTTTTCATCCACCTTGTATTCGCTTTTTAGACTGGCGAGGACGGCGTCGAAGAACTTCAAATCACGATCTCCTTCAGCGCCCAGGCCATGCTGCCACCCCGGCTTTTTGCCTTCAGGATCGGTTAGGCGACCGGGTGTGTTCAAGCCCTGCATTTGGACAACGAGCGCTTCCGGCCAAAGCTCGGCGATGTGAAAACTGCGGACGCTGTTTCTCATATTACCGCCATGACCATGAAACACAAACACCAGCGGGCTAGCTGTCGTTTTGGCCTGCTCAGGCACGTTGATAAGGGCTTCACGTTTGACGCCGTCCACCATCCATTCGCGCTGGATCGGTGGCGATGCTGCCGGGAGCGTCGCAATCGGCAGAAGGCAGGGCAAAAGGAGGCGAAAGAAGGACTTCATGGAACGGGCTTTAACACGCATCATTCGTAAAGGTTGTATTTTGCCTAGCTGAGACCCCATCAAATTTCTGGTTTCATTGTACGTCAGAGGCTTCACTTTCCTCCATGGCAGCGGAAATTTGTTATCAATTGGAACCTGATCTCCCGGTGGCTGAGTTCATTGCAGTGCTGCAAAGTTCCACCCTCGCGGAGCGTCGTCCCATTGAGGATGTACCGCGCATGGACCTGATGCTCAGGCAGGCGGATATCATTCTAACGGCTCGCTGTGAGGGTAAGCTTATCGGCATTTCCCGCACCCTCACGGACCGCAGTTACAGCACCTACTTGGCAGATCTCGCCGTCGCTTCCACGCATCAGGGGCAGGGGATTGGCAAAGAACTCATCCGCCGCACCCATGAGGCCGCTGGATTGCATACCAATCTCATCCTCATTGCCGCTCCTGGAGCCCGCAGTTATTACCCACACATTGGCATGGACTCGCACGACTCCTGCTGGATGATTCGCGGAGAAAAACCACCCATGTCTTTGTCATGACCCTTGCCGATTTCTGCGCTCATTGTCTCTCACTTCCGCATGTGGAGGAAACCACGCCTTTTGGCCCAGAGGTACTGGTCTATAAAGTCGGTGGTAAGTTATTTGCCCTTACCTCGCCCGATGACTATCCCTCCACGGCCAATCTGAAGTGTGATCCTGAACGCGCCATTGAACTGCGTGACCGTTATGAAGATATTCAGCCCGGTTACCACATGAACAAACGTCACTGGAACACACTCACTTTGGAAGGGGCCTTGCCTAACAAATTGATCCGTGAACTCATTGATCATTCCTATCAACTCGTTGTGGCAGGTTTGCCCAAAAAGCTGCGAGAGACTTTGAAGGAAGGCGCTTGAATCATTCCCCAGTTGCAAATTGAGGGCAGATTGCGATAACAGGGCGTTTTCAAACGTATTCACTATGAACGGCTTGAGGCATGCTGGCCTCTTGCGTGCCCCTTGATCTCCGCTTTATTCTACCCCATGCCAACTTGGACTCCTCCCGCCTCCGTGAATCTCGTGGACCTCGGTTTTATGGACTCACGCAGCAAGCTCATTGACCTTGCCGCTTTCCTAGATCGCGTCCAGCGCGCTGGGCAGGAGGATGATTTTCGTGTCCTGGCGCTAAAAAACGCCATCTCCCTCTTGTCGTTAAACGAACCCAAGCGTGCCCAAGAGGTGCTCCTCAGTTTCAGCGATCCTAGCTCAGAGCCGATCGAAAAAGCCACCACGCAGGGAGCCATCGGCGCGTATCAAAAATGAAGGTTGCAGTTGTGGAGCAGTCGTTAGCGATGGCTGACGAATGTTTTCAAAACTCAGCCAAAGCGGCCTAGAGTCGCAAACCCCTGCCATTTTTTCTCTTTCCTCATGAATTACATTGAACCCCACGGCCACATGGTCAGCCGCACCACGGATGACTATGAGCGCATGGCCATAGCCGGATGCCAGGCCATCTGCGAGCCTGCCTTTTGGGCCGGATTTGACCGTGCTTCAGCAGACGGGTTTTACGACTACTTCCGCCAGATCACGGAGTATGAGCCCAAACGTGCAGCCAAGTTTGGCATCCAGCACTACTGCTGGCTGTGCATCAATCCCAAGGAAGCGGAGGATATTGAATTGGCTAAGGATGTCATCTCCTTGATCCCCCAGTTTTTGGACAAGCCCGGTGTGTTAGGCATTGGCGAGATTGGTCTGAACAAAAACAGCCGCAACGAACTACGTATTTTCGAGCAGCACGTACAGGTGGCTCAGGAT
>JAOZVT010001203.1 GCA_025869455.1 Prosthecobacter sp. | reverse complement strand
GTTGATCGAGCCGCATTTCTTCGCTAGCTGTTTTTAGATCATTCTGAACCCCTTTCATTTGGTCTGGGAAACGGCACGCCCAAATTTCACCCAGTAACAATACTACCTCCTGCTTGAAATGCGATTTCATACCATGACGGACGATTGCTGGTATTTGTTGCGGATACATTTCTGCTAAAAGGCGAAGACCTGACATTGCCGAATATACTGTTTCGCAAGCATCGCTCTCAAGAAGTCGAAGCAAGAGTTCACGAACTGTATCCCGCCATTGAATGAGAGGATGCGAAATTACAGGGTCGAGTGTCTCTTTGAAGCTTGGATGAGCAGCCCATGCTTCATGCGTTTGCAAGAGGTGTTCAGCAGCCTGGCGACCCAGATCTGCGGATCCATTCTTTGCACGTGCTTGGCAGAGGAGATCGACAGCATTGAATGCGACCATGTGCCCCCATGGCTCATCGTTCAGTTGGCTTCTTAAAGGCCCTGTCACTGCCGTTATTGCTTCCAGCAACTTCCACTGCTCGTCGTTGGTCAAATGATGACAGATCGAAGTCATCAGGCGCTCTTCATGAGGATCGAGACACCGGTTTAGTGCATCGCAGCGACTAAATCGCTCGAGCGCGTCATTCATTATAACTGCGCGGTCAGCACGTTTTTCATCAGAGAGCGCTTGACCAAGCTTAGCAATGGTTGCCAACCTGAATCCGTCGTAGAAAGAGTCTCCATCTGATTGTCGGAGAATTTCATCCGATGTTAAAGGGGGCTTTCCCGAATCAATTCTTGGCAAGTCATGAGGTTCATCATCACTTGGTTCTTTGACGATATTATGAGGGTAGAAATTTGCTGCAATCACTCTTATTTGACTGAGTGTTTCTTGGTAAGGGTGTTCGGGAGGAAGTTCACACTCTAGAGAGTCGATAACGGCTACAGCTGACTCTTTCGGCCAGCGCCCAAGTCCGGCACATAGAGCCGTTAGCGACTGAACGACTTCGTTGCTGAGTGGATGTTTAGATTTCAGCACATGGACAAACCCATCCCTTACGGCTTTGGTAAGAACCCAGAGATTGCCCCATCGCTTATTATGAGACTCGAGCCGTTCCCAAAGATATGCCAAATGTTGGGGGCCAGCCATAATAGCGCCCGCACCAAGAATTGTGATCAGTTCATCACTGAATCCGCTTTCGCCGTGTTGGGCGTTGCATAACCGATCCAGGCGGAGCATTCGTAAACCTGATTTCTTCCATTCATCAGGGCTCCGCTCCACCAAAAATTCGAGCCAAGAACTAAGTGGACGGAACACCCACTCTTTGTGGCCGGAATAACCGATTCTCGTGCGCTTTGAACAGGATTCAAGCTTGGAGACAGAGACGGTATCACCTAATCGCTCAGCAAAGCCAATCAATGTGGCAGTAGTCTCAACCCGATCATTGTAGCTTTGCTCATGGAGATTTGAGATCGTCTCTTCCACGAGTTTCTCAATGCACACTTCAAGCCAATCACTGTCTTCCGCCTCAAGGAGCATATTGAAAGCTTGCAATCCCGGTGCCATTCCCCAAAAACGGCTGAAAACGGAACGGGCCATCGCGATCTGATGGGCTTTGTCGTAGGCTCTTGAGCGCCACATAGCGGAAGCAAGCTCAGCTCCAATTTGGGGGCCTAGGTTTATGTCCTCATGCTCCACTGTGCGCCAGTCCGGTCGCTCAAGCCAGAGCGTGTTCAGCAGCGGCTGAATGTCTCGAATTGGAACTGTCGTTGCTACTTCCGGGTCATTTCGGTCAACGTAGCGCCATAGACGTCCAAGAACTGTAGCACCCCGAAGTATCAGGCGCGATGAAGCTTGATACTGGGGACGATAGTGCCTTCTATCGAGCAACCTCGCAAAGTCCTCCGAGACTTGTGCCGGTTCCCTGAGCAGATCGCGGTAGCCTACAATTCGAGCAATTTTTGTGGCGGTGAGTAGCGTTAATCCATTGGGAGAGTTAAAGCTTGGCCCTCGCGCCACTTCCAGCCATGGACTGGTTTCAGGAAGGCCTCCTCTCAAGGCAATCCAGGCAAAATTGAGTTGCTCCTCAATGCCAAAACCGGATTTATTGCTTGCTAATCGCTTCATAAGCCCACGCACCTCACTCCAGCGCTCGCATTTTGCTGACCCCTGGATAGCGTTTGCCCACGACTGGAGATAAAGAGGCCCAACTTGCACCCAGCGGCGGAGTGCTTTTCTTCGGTTCTCTATGCTGCTCCACTCCTCAGCCCAACCTTCTTCAAAAGCAGAGACGGCTCTACGTTGCACATCATCTAGGGCCTGAATGTCATCGTCTCCAAAAGGTGGCATGAGGTCCAACTTTCCAGCTAATCTCCCCCATTTGCGAAAGAGCCCCGAAGGATCATAATGGGAAGC
>JAOZVT010001202.1 GCA_025869455.1 Prosthecobacter sp. | reverse complement strand
GTCCTGACCGAATACCAGGCACTTGGCCAGCATTTCTCAGTCGCCTGTTGTCTCTATGCCACAGCGGTCCTGGTGACTCCCGCCCGCCTCCGACAGGCCGCGATGATGCTAGACACCCACCCAGAAACCGAGGGAGTCATCACCGTCGTTCGCACTCCGCAACCAGCCGTACGCGCGCTAGTCGTCAAGGATGGGCAGGTCGCTTTCATGCTGGCAGACCAGATCACCAGCCGTTCGCAGGATTATTCTGAAACCTACTTTGATGCGGCCCAGATGTATTGGTTACGCACAGCCCCCTTTCTAGCGCGCGATGAACCGACCATGTCGTTTCTAAAGCGCCTCCCCCTCGTCCTCTCAGAGTTCGAAACACAGGACATCAATACCCAGGAAGACTGGCAACTGGCCGAGTGGAAGCACCTTTTTTTAGAAGAGCATCCCGAGATTCTCCAGACAGGAAACATTGCATCCTAGAGGAATCTGCTTCAATGCTTTCCAATGAACATTGCAGGAGTGCCCATTGGACTGAATCACCGCCCCTTCATCATTGCCGAGCTTTCAGGCAATCATAACGGCTCCCTGGATCGTGCCCTTAGTTTAGTGGATGCCGCCGCCGCGACAGGCGTCCAATGCCTGAAGTTACAGACTTACACAGCGGACACCCTAACCTTGGATATTCGGGACAAAGAGTTTGTCATCTCTGACCCAAAATCCATCTGGAAAGGCCGTTCCCTGCATGACCTCTATCAGGAAGCACACACCCCGTGGGAATGGCATGCCCCCATCATCCAGCGTGCGCAGGAACTAGGGCTGGTCTGCTTCAGCTCTCCCTTTGATGAAAGCGCTGTGGATTTTCTGGAGACCCTGAATGTACCTGCCTACAAAATTGGCTCCTTCGAATGCACTCACCTGCCGCTTTTGAAAAAGGTAGCCGCCACAGGCAGACCCGTCATCCTTTCCACAGGCATGGCCACCGTGGCAGAAATAGATGAAGCCGTGCGCACGCTGCGTGGAAACGGCTGTTCAGATCTGGCCTTGCTCAAATGCACCAGCACCTACCCCAGCACCCCAGAAAACTCAAACCTACGCACCCTCCCCCATCTGCGGGAAATGTTTGGCTGTGAGGTCGGCCTTTCAGACCACACCCTCGGGATCGGCGTCTCTGTGGGAGCCGTTGCCCTAGGGGCCGTCATCATTGAAAAGCACTTCACCTTAGCCCGTGCAGACGGCGGAGTGGATTCCACCTTTTCCATGGAGCCTGAGGAAATGAAAGCCTTGGCTGTGGAGACCGAACGTGCTTGGCAGGGATTAGGCCGCATTCACTACGGCCCTAGCAGCGCCGAAAAAATCGCCGCTTCACGCCGACGTTCCATTTACTTTAGTCAAGACGTGGAAGCAGGGCAATGTCTCAGTGTAAAGAATCTGCGCATCGTGCGCCCTGGACTCGGCCTGGAACCCAAATTTCTTGACTTAGTATTGGGCAGACGCATCAGCGTAGCAGTGACCAAAGGAACCCCCCTTACCTGGGACATGCTGCTTGATGATTGAATCTGAAAACATGCTTAGCCTAGCCCGCCGCCTCTTCCCGATCTGCCGTAGCATCACGGGAAACGGAGTGCGGGAGACCTTAAAACATCTCAAAGAACATCTGCCGGACCTGCGCATTCATGAGGTCCCCAGTGGCACCCAATGCCTAGACTGGGTCGTCCCTGATGAATGGAACATCACGGAGGCCAAGCTCACCGGACCTGATGGAGAAGTCATCGCCGATTTCGCTGACTGTAACCTCCATGTCGTTGGTTATTCTGAACCGGTGGATATTGAGCTGGATCTCGAGGCCTTGCAGCCACACCTGCACTCCATGGAAAGGCAACCTAATGCCATTCCATACATCACCAGCTACTACAAACGCACCTGGGGATTTTGCCTCACCCATGAAAAGCGTCAGCAGCTCAAGCCCGGAAAATACCGCGCCGTCATTAAGTCCACCCTAACCAAGGGCCACCTGACCTATGCGGAACTGCTGCTGCCAGGTGAGACCAAGGAGGAAATCTTCCTTTCCACCTATATTTGCCATCCCTCCATGGCAAACAATGAGCTATCAGGCCCCCTCGTCACCACTTGGTTGGCTAAATATCTGCAAAGCCAGCCTAACCGCAGATTCAGTTACCGCATCATTTTCATTCCAGAAACCATCGGCAGCATCGTCTATCTTTCAAAGCACCTGGACCATTTAAAAAAGCAGGTCAGAGCAGGCTTTGTCGTTTCCTGTGTGGGCGATGATCGTGCCTACTCCTACCTACCTTCACGGCTGGGAGAAACCCTCGCCGATAAAGTGGCCACGCATACACTGCGGCACCTCCACCCTGAATACCAAAGTTACTCCTTCCAGCAGCGCGGCAGTGAT
>JAOZVT010001201.1 GCA_025869455.1 Prosthecobacter sp. | reverse complement strand
CATCCACTTCATAGACCACATTAGGCTGCCCCGTGATGCGAAAACGTGTACCTACTGGGTAGCGTGACCAATCTGCAGCCGCACTGCGCAAAGAACCAAATTTCAAGGGAGTGCCTAAAGCATTCATTTCCCCGTAAACAATGTGATCCGCCTCATCATGGCAATAAGCGGTTGTCCGAACCGTCATCTTGCGACCCGGGATCTGGGCTGCTGCCATGAGTGGCGGACGCGGTGACTGCATGACAAAGTAATAACGCTTCATGTCCTTCGCCCGGAAGGGCACGCCTGCGGCTAACGCCTTGCGCACTTCATAGCGAACCCCCGGCTGAAGTGGTGAACCAGATTTGGGTTTTGAGTTGGCCCAACCTAGTGTTTCCAGAGGGGAAAGAGCACATGAACTCAAAGAGGAAATCGTTACCGCAGCGACGAGGAACCAGCAAAGACGGGGTTGATTGTTCATGATGGTATTTATGACTTCTGTATATTTTAGCCAAAAATCACCCCTTCCGCAATATAAAAACCATAACTTCCATCTCTTTTAAAATTAAATAGGAGTCAAGAGCGCCTAATTCCCTGTCATCTCGACCTCGAAACAATCAAAAAGCATCCCTTTGAATGGCTGTTTTTTGCTCAGAACTAGCTCTGAGATACAGCAAAAGCCCCCTTCGAGATGCCAGGAGACTTAAAGATCAGCGAAACATCGCAGAGAGAACCACGTTTCAGCGCGATCACCGCCCTAACCATGAATCGTTCCATTTTAGCCCTGCTCCTCACTCTCGGCACTTCCCTACTCGCCGATGATGCCACGGACATCCTCCAGCTGTCAGGAGTCAAAGGAGGCATTATCGTCCATGTTGGTTGTGGAGACGGAACGCTTACCTCCGCACTCAAAGCCAGCGATCGCTATCAAGTCCAGGGACTGACTCAGGATGAAACGGCATTGGGCAAGATCCGTGAGAACATCCATCAAGCAGGCCAATATGGAGCTCTGGCCGTGGAAACGTGGGATGGAACCAACCTGCCCTACATTGAGAATTTCGTGAACCTCCTGGTCGTGGATCAGGCCAAGGTGGACAAAGCGGAGATTGACCGTGTTTTGACTCCTCTGGGCGTGGCGATGATTCGCAAAGAAGGTGGAGGCTGGGAAAAAATCATCAAAGCCTGGCCCACAGGCATGGATGAATGGACACACTACGCCTATGATTCCAAAGGCAACACCACCTCCAAAGACATGCTGGTGGGTCCCCCTTCACGCATGCAGTGGGTGGGAAATCCACGCTGGAGTCGGCATCATGACCGCATGTCCTCCGTGAGCGCGGAAGTTTCTTCGGGTGGCCGTATTTTTTACATCATGGATGAAGGCAGCCGCCTTTCCATCCTGATGCCTGCGAAGTTCATGCTCATCGCGCGAGATGCCTTTAATGGTACCATCCTATGGAAAAAGCCCATCTCCCCGTGGAGCACCCACCTCTGGCCCCTGAAGTCGGGGCCGACACAACTCACCCGTCGATTAGTTTCCATTGGTGATCGAGTCTATGTCACACTTGGCATTGCAACTCCTATCTCATGCCTGGATGCTGCCACAGGCGAGCTGATTCGCGAGTATCCTGAAACCGCTGGCACCGAAGAAATCGTCTATCGCAATGGCACCCTCTACGCCCTGGCTAATCAAGAGCCTTGGCGTCTCAATGAAGAATTCGCCGTTAAAGCACAGAGTGATCAAAAGCGTGTGGAAACGGAATTCAACTGGGATGGCAAACCGCGCAATCTCTTCGCCATTGAAGCTGAAACTGGAAAGGTGCTTTGGAAAAAGGACGACCGCATTGCGCCCATCACCCTGTGTGTGGATGACAAGCGCGTTGTCTATTACAATGGCGATGGCCTAGCTTGTCTGGATGTAAAGACGGGGGAGACAAAGTTTGCCGACATCCCAGCGGAGCGCCGCAAACTCTATGAGTTCAACTTTGCCCCACGCGTCATCTTGAGCAATGACATGATCCTCTATGCTGGCGGAGACGGTAGCATGAAGGGGGTGGATGCTGATACTGGCAAAGAAATGTGGACGGCCAGCCATGAGAAAAGCGGTTACCGCAGCATGGAAGATCTGATTGTGGCTCAGGGGCTCATCTGGAATGCAGGCACAACGAATGGCAATCAAAGTGGCGAATACACCGGGCGTGACCCGCTTACGGGAGAGATCAAAAAACAATTCTATCCCGATGTGCCTGAAGGCACCTACTGGTTCCACCACCGCTGTTACATGGCCAAGGCCACGGAAAAATACATCATGCCGTCACGCACGGGGATCGAGTATGTGGACATGGATAAACAACACTGGGACCTGAACCATTGGGTGCGTGGTGCCTGCCTTTATGGCGTCATGCCCGCCAACGGCCTCACCTAC
>JAOZVT010001200.1 GCA_025869455.1 Prosthecobacter sp. | reverse complement strand
GGCCATGGAAGAGTCGCATTGGTTCCAAAAGACTTTGGGTGGAATTTCATCGGGCATGTGATTCAAAACGCTTTTTAGCACAGAAATTTTTCCATCATCAAATGATCATGGGTTAATATGTTCTAAAGAACATCAAAAAATTTGACCCTTAAAAACGCCTCTATAAGTTATGTCATCGCTGAAAGGCGATCAGGTGCCAAAGCCTGGTGCAGCGAGAGCAATTCCGAACTTTTCGGGCTAATTTGTTTTCTCTAAAGGAGGCTTTGAAACTGGTCGATTTTCTTTGTTCTTTACCAGTTTAAACAATTTGAGGTCACCCATTGGAGTGGGTGACCTCAGAAGATTTGGCACCGCATATGACGGAACCGGATGAGACGAAACGACTGAGAGTATCAGCTGTTTTTGTCGGTTCGTCAAGTCCTCTATGCTGTGTCATCACACCAATACAGGAGGTCTCATTATGTCTAAAGGACGTAACGAAACCACCTCTGCAAAAGCTGCATCTGCTGCATCTGCTGCTTCTCGCGTGTTGAGCAACCCTGCATCAAGCAAGGCTGCAAAGACCGCTGCCGCATCTGCGCTTACTCAGAGAGTGGGACGCAAAAAATAACTGCTACAAATAAGCCGATCACAGGCTTTGTGATGCACTCCGCTCAGTCCTTTTGGACTGGGCGGAAATTTTTAATTAAAAATTAGGCTTAAAATTAGATGCGTCTCAAAGCATCAAACTAACGGTAGGATATGACCCAGGCTCGTTTTGTCTCACAAATCGCTATGGCGCGTGAGCTTTGCCAACTCGATAATAACGGCAAAGTGATTCCGCGTGACAAGCAAACCAAGTTTCGTTTAGAAATTACAACCGAGTGTTCAACCGATGATAAAATCATCGATATCGAGTTTTTGATTAGGACGGAAGTGCCACTTGCGCGGCTCAATGCTTTAGCCTCTGACCGGGAAAGGGCCGCTACTGTTGCATTCCTTGTTGCAAAAGACTGTATTCCTAAACTGGTTAAGCAAGGCCATCTGGAAATCTATCGAGGCATTCAGGCTAGAATCGAGGGGGAAGAGATGCTTTCCAATGTTGAAGAGGTGTATGATCACAAGGAAAACCACATCTTGAACGAACACCTCGCGAAACAACTCTCAGAAGCCACTTCAAAGCATCGTGCGTCGGCAAAAAAATTTGAAGATGCAAAAAAATATCTAGAACGTAATCTCGACTCCCTCCGGCATGACCCAATTCGTGCACGACAGTGCGCGCATTTTTTAGCTGATTGTATGCAGAATTCCGGTACTCCTTTCATGAGTGGCTGGAACAGAGAGTATGCGGCCCGTCTGGTTGGGAATGTGAATGATTTGATCAAGCGGAAGAACTCAAGTCATCCGGGCTATTCTCGCTCCGCCGACGCAATAGAGACAATTCTCTACCAGATCAGTCCTGAGAAATTGTGGTTCAAAGAGCCTCTTTAGAGAACACTTTGAGTTTGCAAGCGTTTCAACATGCGATGGACAGTAGTTGGATGCCATTTACGGTTTTGAGCGGTTCGAATGCCTTGCTTATTAAGCTCACATGCCAAAGAACGCACAGTAACAAATCCTGCGGCATGTAGGCTTGAAACGGTATTCTTTAGATCATGCGCTCGGGTCACCGCTTCTTGGCTGTTCCGAACACTCAAAACAGATGCATATGTGCCAAGGCGCACTCCACGATCTTTTGCGCTGGCTAATGCAACTTTCGTTCTTGCGGAAATGGCGCGAGCTTCTTCCTCTGCTACGGCTGCGAGAATATGCACAGTGAGGCGGTTTGCTGTAGGCATGTCCACCGCCACAAAATTGATATGCGCTTCCATCAAACCGGAAATGAAATGCAGGTTGCGAGCGAGCCTTTCCAGTTTGGCGATAATCAGCGTTGCCTTTAGCTTTTTGCACATAGCGAGAGCAGCGTTCAATTGCGGACGATCCTTGCGCTTGCCGCTCTCCACTTCCGTGAACTCGCCCAAGAATTCCCCGTTGCCGCCGTTGAGATAGCCTTTCACAGCGGACTGCTGGGCTTCCAAGCCAAGGCCGCTTTTGCCCTGCTGAGCCGTCGAAACGCGATAGTAAGCAATGAATTTGCCGTTCATGTTCACACATAAACGTCCGTTTATATGTGAACGCCTGTACAAGCTCAGGCTGTTTTTGGAATCACCTCTTGCCGCCTCTCATCCGAGATCGAACATTCAGACTCATCGGAGGGCCGGGGCGAACGGCTGCTTTTCGGCGGAGAGGTTTGTTTTGTTTCGCGTCATCATTGAGCAATGAGAGTGCTTCATTTGCATACCGTTCCCGCAGCCTCTGCCGCAGATCTTCAGTGAATCCCGTATAGACTTGGTCTGTGGCTGCTTGGCTCCGAATCAGATAGACG
>JAOZVT010001199.1 GCA_025869455.1 Prosthecobacter sp. | reverse complement strand
CAATGGAAATTTCAGGGTCCGTGGGACCCGCGGGTTTGACCAAGTTTGGCCCCTTCGGCGGATTCATCTTCACCTTATCCACCCCTCCGAAGGGATTCGGAGGAACTGTCCCTTCTTTCATGAACCAACGGCGATTGAACACTTGGTTAGGCTCATTCCCGGAAGCCCAGCCAATGCGTGCGGGGGCGAGGTTATTGACGGCACGAGCGACCCCATCGGCAATGCGGTGAGCGACAAAGGTTTGATACTCATTCAAGGGTTCATCCAAGGAGTAACGATTTTCACTCAAGGCGCTGGAAGCTGAATGCGTGTGCGTGGCAGACATGAGTAAGCAATCCCGTGGTATGCCGGTTTGTTCCTGAACCAAACGGGCCGCTTCATCAAACATCTGGCGCGCAGCCCCGAGGAGATCGCACACAACAATGGCGACACGTTTTTCTCCATTGTCCAAAACGAGGCAACGGGCATGCAACTCGTCATGGATGTGGGTGGATGAAACCGGGGCAAACCCACCCACGATGGCTCCACCTAACGCAGGCGTGATGTTACTGGTGGCGGCTCCTGCGAGGAATTTTTGAATCGGTTCCTGAGCATGAGCGCAGGTCAGGCTAAAGGCAATCCAGAGGACGAGGTAACGCATCCATCAACTACGGCGGGCCAGAGTGGTGTCCTTCGCTGATTTGTGACCAAAGCCAGTACGGATGTGAACTAGAGGGAGACAAAGTAGGCCAGTTGCGCTGCAACTGGCGCGTTCTCTTAAAGCATAATAAACAATAATATAACCGATCCGAGAATTGCCGAACTTAGCGCGAGAGGAGCGTGGGCACTCTTGCCCGCACCATTCTCTTCGCGGCTTCGCCGCCATTTGAAGTCGGCGGACAAAAGTGTCCGCGCTCCTCTCAATACGCTTCCTTAATGGGTTATAAAATAATTAAAAAGGCTCTTCCATCCCTCACCTGCGAAGCTAGTGCAGGCGGTAACGAGGAAGCAACTCATCGAAAAGAGAGTTAACGAAAGTAGCCTGTGACCTTCAGTTTGCGGCTGAAGATTTTATCACCAGCAGCGACGTAGAGGATGTCGTGATCTTTACCCGCAAACTCAGCGCTGACGATTTTCCCATCCGCCACAGGTTTAGCAATGATGCCGGAGAGACGGCCTGCGGAATCGAAGATCTGGACGCCGAGTTCGGTGGTGACGAAGTAGCGGCCCTTGGACTCAGTCGTGGCTCCGTCGCCCGAAGCGGTTTCTTTACCGACAGGCAACCACATGGTCATGAAGGGAGCCCCCCCAGAGAGGCTGCCGTCTTCTTCAATGCGCCAGCTCCAGACGTGCTTGCCGCCACTTTCTGAAACAGCCAAGGTGCATTCATCTGGAGAGATGGTGATGCCATTGGGTTTGGCAACATGGCCTTCATCGGCAATGATGTGCTTTTTATCTGCGGTGATGAGGTGGATGCGCTGGGTCGGTGTCTCAGTGAAGTAGATGTTGCCTTTTTTGCTCACAACGAGGTCATTGCATTTCACTTCCGTGAGCAGGACTTCGACCTCGCCCTTCATGGAGATGGCGATGACGCGTTGCTCACGGTTATGGCAAGCGTAGAAACGGCCATCGGGACCGATTTGCAGCCCACTGATGCCGGGCAGATTATCCAGAAACAGATCGGTCTTGCCCGTCGCTGCATCGAGTTTGTAGATCCCCTTCCCGGCTTTCACGTCTGTGAAGAAGAGATTGCCAGCGGCATCCGTGCAGAGGCCATCGGTAAAGGTGTAACCAGATACTGCTTCCTTCCAGGGCTGGTCATCACTGAGGTAATCGTGAAGGGAGGTATCCTGTGCGGAAGAAATCAACGGCAAGAAGGCCAGAGACAAAAGGGCGAGATGTTTCATGAGAAAAGAGAAGCGTGATCAAGAAGGAAGGATCGGACGAGTAGAAGCTAAGCGAACTTCAGCGTAACCAATCCAGAGGAATAACCAAAAGTAAGTCAGTCTATGGATGACTTATTTCTTCCACAGCCAGCGGAGTGTGTCTGGCAGCATGGAGGCACCGTGTTTGCCATTGTGAGTGCCTTCCCCCAAGACGAATTGGTAATCATAACCTGAAAACTTCAATGCAGCGGCCATGTCCTGGTTGGCCAGCGGCCAGTTGCCAAATTGATTGTCGAGATCGTTGCTGCCGTCTTGCAGGAAGACTTTGAGCGGCTTTTTGTCGGTCTTACGAATGAGGGCCGGATAGATGTGACCGCCACGGATGTTTGTGAATGAGCCGATGTGACTGACCACTTTACGAAAGGCGTCCGGCTTTTCCCAAGCGACGGTGAAGGCACAGATGCCACCACTGCTGTTACCGCAGATGGCGCGTTGGTCAGGGTCTGTCGTCAGATTGTAATCCTTAGCGACGGCTGGCAG
>JAOZVT010001198.1 GCA_025869455.1 Prosthecobacter sp. | reverse complement strand
CCACCGCAGGCTGGACATTGCCCATATTCAGATCCAGTTCATCCAGCATCAAACGGGCACGATTGGCCGTCTGCGGCGTGGCTGATCCGCGCAGGGAGACCAGCAGCTCACGCGCCGGGGCGGTCTGATTGGTAGCCAGCCAGACCTGGGCCAGCAGCAGACGCTCCTGACTGGTGGATTCTCCATCCGAAAGACGCTTTTCCAGGGCTAGACGTGCGCTTTCCAGATCCCCCGCCAAGACTTGCGCCTGAGCTTCCCAAAACGGTTTATTCGGCACCTGCTCACGCTTCAAAAGCTCCAGAGCCGCCTGACCATCCTTCGCCCGTACCCAGGACTCCACCGCCAGAGCCGCCAGCGTGAGGCGATCCGTGCTGCTCCAGTCTTTCTGCCCCAGCAGACGCACCGCCTTGGTGGCGGCGACCCCAGGCAAGCCATCACTCAATGCCTGTCGCGCCAGTAGAAACTCAGGATTCTCCTGCAAGCCAGTTGCCAACAACGGCAAGGTGCTGACCCCAAGAAAGGTCTGGAGGCAAAGAAAGAATCGTCTGGCGCTACGCATGGAAACCTATGGTAGAACAAAACTGCCCAGTTTGCCAATTCGTTCCGTCATCCATGCTCTAACAGGACTCTAGGGCTTGCCGCTGTCTTTCCCATCGGTCAGCCATTCCAGATTGAACCGAGCCAAAGTCAGCCGAGCGCCAGCAAAGGAGTTCAGCCCCGTGGTGGCACCGCTGCTGCCGTAAAAGCACAGGATGGTGCCCGACTGGGTCACGGCCAGGTCAGAGTACATGCTGGGGCCTGGCTCCAGCGGCTTATTCACGGCCCAGGTCTGACCTTCATCATAACTCAGCTTCACACTCAGGTTTTTACGATCCCGCCCTTTGCCGGGTTCCTCTTTGCCCTTGGCCTTAGAAAGGTTGTCAGGATTGGAAAACAGGAGCCTGTTTTTCTGGCCTGTGGCCTCGCTGGAATAACGGACGATGGCTCCCATGCAGATCGGCTCCAGCAGGGCTTCATCAAAACGTGGCGTGCTCCAGTTCGTCGCGCCATCGGGGCTGATGGTCACCAGTCGGCGATGCGCCTTGGACTCGCTCCGCACATTCAGCATGACTCGCCCATCGGCCAGCTCCACAGCCACCGTTTCATTCGGGTTGATCCATTCATCCGTGCAAGGCACCGCGATGTCGCCCGCCTTCCAGGTTTTCCCTTGGTCGTCGCTGTAAATTGTGGCCGTCACGCTGGGGCGATGGGCATTTCCACCTGTGCCAGTGGAAAGCCACACGGGCACCACTAGGCGTCCGTTCTTGAGCTGAATCCCATGGTTAGGCCCCGTGGCTAGGACTTTCCAGTCATAGTCCTTGTGAAAAGTCTCAAAGGCCGCTGTGATCTCCACAGGCGTGCTCCAGGACAGCCCATCATCCGTGCTGCGCTGATAAAAAGTGCGCATGTACTCCAGACAAAACACCATGTGTACGGTGCCGTCTTTGTCCGCGATCATGACCGGATTGTTATACGTCACATCCTTTGGGTCCACATTCTTCATCACCAAGGCAAAGGGGTTCTTCGTCTTCGGCCCCGGCACATCGGCGATGCTTTTTGGCGCACTCCATGTTAGGCCTTCATCGGTGGAGCGACGCATCAGAATGCGGATGTCATCCCAGTCGCTCACGCCAGCGGCGCGTTTGCGTGCTTCACACCAGGCCAGTACCGTGCCCTTGGCCGTGACCACGATCCCAGGGATGTGATACAGGCTGAAAGCGGGATCTTCCCCCACCACAAAGAGATCCTGCTTTTTTAACATCGGCTCTGCCGCAGGCAGGTGGATGGCAGAGGCCACGCTGAAGGCGGCGACTAGGGGCAAAAGGAATCGAGAGTACATGCAGGAAAGAGAATCTGGTTGAATGATTGGTTAGGCAATGGATCGCACCCACCCAAGGGTGAACAATCCATGCGCTTTATAACGCGGCTGAAACCGGGGCTTCACTGGTTAAATAAGGTTACCAGGTGTGAATGGGAGGCCGATTGGGCTTCAAAGGAAGGCCGCACCGACTGGACATATTCTCTTTTGAGGAGCGGGTCTTTACATCGGACCTCTCTAAGCTAGCCTAGCCGCTTTTCTCCTGAAAAGATTTTCCACCGCAAGAGATAGTATGACCGCAGAGAAAGGCTCGGATAAATGCTTCTCTGCGGTCTTCCTATCTCTTGCGGTGTGGTCTCTCCTTAATCCGCGCCAGCGGGTGGGCGAGAGGGTTGAGGTTTCAAGGCGTGAGAACGGTTTCCCGCGAGACGCAGGAAACGGCACGCGAGACGCGTGCGCTCCACGGGGAGGCACCGACAAGTCGGCTGCGGAGAAAGCGGTGACAAGTCCCCGCAGTCCAGGGGCTGTGCCGTGGTGGGTGGATGGTC
>JAOZVT010001197.1 GCA_025869455.1 Prosthecobacter sp. | reverse complement strand
CCTGTTTGAAAAGCCTGCCAGCTACGCACCTTTTCCGTGGAAGGTAGAAGCTGATGATCAAAAGTACCGCCGTAGTGTGTACGTCTTTCGTCGCCGCAGCACCCCTTTTCCCTTCCTCGGTACTTTTGATGTGCCGAATGGTGAGACAGCCTGCGTGAAGCGAGTCAAAAGCAACACGCCACTGCAAGCCCTCATGACCTTGAATGAAACCCTGAGCATGGAGGCAGCAGAGCATTTGGCCCTGCGTATGATCCAAGAGGCAAGTGGAGATGATGCAAAGGCGATCACACGTGGTTTTACCCTTTGTACCGGGCGTACTCCTTCGGAGAAGGAATCTCAGCTATTGCTGGATCTGCTGAAGCGTCAGCGTGAAACCGCTGCGGCGGAAGACGCCAAGCCGATGGTCGTGGTGGCACGCGTACTTTTGAATCTGGACGAAACCATCACGAAGGAATGATGGCCCTGACGCTCTAAGCCGCGACCACTTCCACTTCTTCCGCTGAACCTTTATTGGGCGGTTCTGAGGCGGCAAAGACAGACATGGAGAAACGTTTCAAAAGTGAACCCAAGGAGACGAAAAGGAAGCCGCACATGAACAGAGCCAAAAAGGGAAGGGAACCCCATTGTTCATGCTCGACGGCCATCCAGAACAGATGGCCAAAATAACCAACGAGTGCCAACTCGATCCAGAGGCAGAGCGATTTGCCAGCTTTGTAACGGAAGGATTTTTTTGAGGCTTGAGCCTTGTTATTAACGCCGTATTTGGGCGTGCGAATGAAATCGGACTCTTGGCCTAGGAGGGCTTCAATGACGGCCTTGCCGTTGTTGATGGACATGCCGATGCCCAGGGCCATGAATAAAGGAATGTAGGGGATGGTTTTGAGCCAGCCCCAGCGCTCTTGCGTGCCTTGACCCGCGAGATAAAAAGTGATGACGGCGACTGTGGCAAAGAGGAAAACGGGCAGGTCCACAAACACGGCTTTTTGCCAGGAATTCACGGGCAGGAAATCCACGGGATAGAGGAGGACTAAGGTGCAGATCGTCAGCAGGTTGGCAAAATTGGAGGTAAGATGGGCGGTGGCCTCCACCTTTTTCATGAAAGGTTCGTTGCTCCGCCAGACGCGACCCAGCACCTTTTTGCAAACCTGAACGGAACCTTTGGTCCAGCGGTGCTGCTGAGATTTGAAGCCATCCATATCTGGCGGCAATTCCGCAGGGACGACGACATCATTCAGGTAAATGAAGCGCCAGCCGAGCAATTGGGCGCGGTAGCTCAGGTCCAGATCTTCCGTCAGAGTGTCATGTTTCCAGCCGCCAGCTTCATCGATCACCCGGCGACGCCAGATGCCTGCGGTTCCATTAAAATTGCAAAACTCACCCTGTCGGCTGCGGGAAGTCTGTTCCAGCATCAAGTGACCATCCAGCAGGATGGCCTGCAAACGGGTGAGGATGGAAAAACACCGATTTCGGTGGCCCCAACGTGCCTGAACAATGCCTACGGTCGGGTCATTGAAGTGATGGATCGTCTTTTTGAGGTAGTCGGGTGCTGGCTCAAAATCGGCGTCGAAGATGCAGATGAACTCACCTTTCACCGTAGCCATGCCAGCATCCAAAGCACCTGCTTTGAATCCCTGGCGGTTCACTCGGTGGCGGTATTCCACATCGAAACCCTTCTGGGAGAGCTCCCTGGCAAATTGTTGGCAAGCCGCTGCCGTCTCATCGGTGGAGTCGTCTAGAAATTGGATCTGCAGACGGTCTTTGGGGTAATCCAGGGCACTGACAGAGGTGACGAGTTGCTCCAGAACATCCGCCTCATTGAAGATGGGCAGTTGCACCGTGACCGTAGGCAGTTCGGCAAATGGGGCAGGTGCTAGCGGTCGGCTTTTTCGGTGCTTCCAATAGGTGTACAGGACTTTGACCTTGTGCGCACCGAAGGCGGACAATCCGGCAGAAACAATAATGTAGCTGGTGAACCAGAGAAGCTTTTCCCACTCGATCATAGGGAGCCCGGATATCGGGACGAACCAATCACTGCCGGAGTAATTCAGTCAAGTAGCAATCCTGGTGCCAAAAGGCTTCGGGAAAGCGAGCTTAGGGTTTCTTCTTCAAAGATGGAGTCTTGGTGGGTGTTTCCTAGGTTAGGTGTGTGCGTTAGCGTTGCCGGATCCGAATAATTTCTGGTTTTTTGCCCTGATTGCCAAAGTTTTAGCACTCTGCTATGGTTTTTCGAATTCGTCTTTTATTGAACTCTATGTCCTGGCACTCGTTTTTGTATGCCCTCCTTTTATTGTCTGGGAGTCAGATCGCGCTTGCTGAATTCACCACGCTTTGGTCCTTGGGCAACAGTGACGGTAACCCAGAGGAGTTTGGTTATCAAAACTGGGGGACGAACGCTTTGCCAGGCAGT
>JAOZVT010001196.1 GCA_025869455.1 Prosthecobacter sp. | reverse complement strand
GATATAAACATCCTATGTTTTTGCCTCCAATGAAGCTCCACACGCCACAAGAAGAGATGCTATGTCAGGTGAACTGCAAATATGCAAAGGACTCACTGATCGCTTGGTCAAAGCCATCGGATCGGCATGTCTCCACAATAAAAAAGACACACACAGCAAACTATCTCCTTCAACCGCACCGTGGAGAGCGGTGAAGCCATGATCATCTTGGCTGTTCACAATGTCAGCTTGCTCCTCCAGCAGTTCCTTCAGCCGGAATAAATCACCTGCGTTCGCAGCATTATAAACGCTTTCATGAATTTCTTTTCTTATCATACTTATAAAAATGGCTGAAGCTTTTTGCCAACCGGAATGACAGGATTAGGAGGAAGAGCCAACCCTCCAACGGCCTTGGTATTAACTGGGCGAAATGGAACAACTGCGGCCCCTCGATTCACCAGATTCATATACGACATTGGGGGGAGATAAGTTTCTTTCATACTACCTCCTTCTGACATATTCCATGCGGGCCATCATACCGTGCATTATTTGGATTTTCTCTATGCCGCCTCACCTCATCGAGCCTAGCTCCACTGAATCTGAGCTCACGATTCCAAGCAGTCACGGGAAACTGGGTCAGGCGACATGAAGCCTGACCCCGTTTTCCCGTTTCTTGACCCCGTTTCTCCTATTCGCCTGGCATCTTATTTTGATACTTTTCCAGAGCGGAGCACTCTATGCCTAGTATCTTTTCCTCTTTTCCGAAGGTTAAGGAAAGGCTGGAAAGGCTAGCGAAAAAACACAATATAAAAATAAGCGTTAATACGGGTCAGTGCTGGTACAATGGAATCCCTCCTTATGCTCATCCAAGGGGACAAGTCACAATATCGCCCCCTAATCCATGAAAACGATTTCCATGACAAAGCTACTGCTGCATGCCGCATGCGTCTTCTATTTGGCAAATTGCACCAGAGATGACTACATGCCGCCTACGGAACTGATCAAAGAAATCAGCATCCTTTCAACGAAGATCAGAAAAGCGAGCGACGCAGCCGACAAAATACCACTCGATATCAAGGGCCTCATCGGAAGCAGCTTCCCCGCAAAGGTAGGGAATGTTGTTTACTTTGTAAATCGTGAGCAAGATGAAGCCCTTGTGGTGATGCAGCAGCGAAGTGACGGGGATGAAAATCAAAAGCTTCATGCCGTTGCGGTAACTGTAAAAACGATTAACAAAAAATCCACCATGTCGATCAAGGGGGTTATTTTCCTTGGGGAGATGATACCTACCGATGAAAAGCTGATCGCCTTTACGCAGAGTCATTCGGCATCCATTGAGTGGCATACCGTGTGGGATTTAATGGCCTGTAATGGCACGGTTACCTGCCAATCATTCAGTCTCCCCTGAACGCTGGCCATGAAGAAATAAGATGCCAGGCGAATAGGGAAACGGGGTCAGGCTTCATGTCGCCTGACCCCGTTTCCCCGTTTTCCTGGCGTTTACCTGCCGTGGTCATTCAGGGGATAGCTAGGCGGCTCTGCCGCATGGGTTTGGATGCGGGCAAGAGTGCCCACGCTCCTCTCGGTGCGCTGGATCTTGAGAGGAAGCACCAGGGTGTGAGGCTGTCCTGGGCACGGACTGTTGTGATCGCGGTTATGGACACATTCTTTGGGGTTTGCATCCAGCCGGATGAGTGAGGCACTCTAAGGGGGGAATAGGGGCTGCCCCCTTGGAGCGAGAGGTTCGGTCGTCGCTCTGCGGCTTTGGTACCCAGTCGTTGCTCTGCGACTTTCCGAGAAGGGTGTCGGGGGGACGTTGCGATTACCGACCTTGAAAGGTCGGCCTAATAGACGGTCGCCGCTCTGCGGCTTTGGGATCCAGTCGTCGCTCTGCGACTTTCCGAGTGGGGTGTCGGGGGGACGTTGCGATTACCGACCTTGAAAGGTCGGCCTAATAGACGGTCGCCGCTCTGCGGCTTTTGGAAGAGCCTGGTAGGTTCTGGGTCGGACCGCGAGAGGCGGGCTGGTCCAGACGACCCGCTGGCGCGGGCAGCTACAAGAAGTCGTATCCGAGATGGAGATCTTGGCGAGCTAAAGCTCTGGATTACTTTGGCTGCGCCTCCTCCTTCGCGGCTCTTTCATTTTACCAGATTCATCTATTCCTTGGTATGGCACCGCGAGACGTGGGGAGAATGATGGGATGACCTTTCCCCTGGATCCTTAGAAGGCTGAAGTGCCTGCTTCACTTGAGGGGCTTTTGTGGGAACTTCAGTTGGTGCCCAACTGAACTACTTGCTGGCGGAGTTCGTCGAGGCGGATTTTGCCGAGGTCGCTGCGGGGGATGGTGGCGACTTGATGGTGGCGACTGATGCGCAGCCACGGGGGGGAGGTGGCGTGGAAGGCGGCGATGAGGGGGGTGGGGTCGGGGTGGCTCGGCTCGGTCACGAGGATGAGCT
>JAOZVT010001195.1 GCA_025869455.1 Prosthecobacter sp. | reverse complement strand
ATTGCACACTTTGCACAGTGTAAGCGTTCACACGCCAAGCAGGTCGTCAGGATCAGGGACGTTCATCAGTTCGTCCAGGCTGTAACGACTGGCTACAGCCTTGAGGGCTGAGTTCCCAAACAGGCTCATTTCATCCCGTTCAAGGATTCCATTGTCTGAGTCGCCGCGCTCCTGATAGCCTCGCTTTCTGCCCTTCGTCTTGAGGTAAAAGATGATGGAGCGTTCCTTTCCTGAATCAATGCACTGCATGAGCTTTGATTCGACGTAATCCGTGGCCTCCTCTTGCGTGTCTTCCACAGCGCGTTTAAAATCCGCGTCTGTGTCCATCCAGTAATAAAAGGTGCGACGGCCTACGCCTGCGCTCTCGCAGGCGGTGGCGATGACGAAACGTGATGTTTTAAGGGCTGCAAGCAATGCCTGCTTGCGACAATCGGTAGATGATCTTTGCATATCAAAAAAAAGACACTCCCCATTTTTTGGGAAGCGTTTTCCCAGGGAATGCGATACTCCCCCACCATATCTCCATTCAGTTATTTTGTCAAATGAAATCCTAGGTATAATGCTCGGATTAGATTTGCAACTGGTTGCAAATTTAAAGCATTTGGAAGGACACGGGTTGAAACGTCTCTACAGAGAGCAACAGCTCTAGACACATGGAAAAGAGAAACATCATCCTCCCTGCTTTCACCCTTCAAACCCGTGTATCTGCAACCAAAGCCAAACATGATAAAATTGAGTTTACCATGCCTTTAGGCACATTCCGAGACATTCCCGCCACCATTTCAATAGATGAGATAGCGGAGCCTTTGGGAGCACCGCCCAATTCAGATCGTTCCATGTCTCACGCTGATACAGCCAGCCTCTATTCGGTGTTTTTTAATCGCCCCACAGGGGCACGCCAGAGCAATTATCGCACCTTGTCCGTTCGCCAAGAGCCAATCTCCACCCTAACCGAATTGGACGAACGGTTTAGCAGTATCCCCCTTTTTTCAGGTGCGTTGAACCTGCTGGCGCGAGGTGTGGGGACAAATCGCTATGTCGAAGCAGTATATGCAGCCAACGTGAATCCAACACGCTTCGTGAGGCATCAAAACTGGAATAACATTCGCAGGCATTCGAGGCCAAGCGGCCTGCCTCCACTTTTCCGAGATACCCTCCTGCCTTCCGAGGAGTTCTCTATGGATGGCTCTGACAACTGGCTCCCTGATCCCGCTATTGGGGCATGGCAAGCGTTTGTCCAGCCGTCACAATGGCCGAATCGGTTAATGGACTACTTCAACGAGCTTGAAACAGCCATGAGGGGAGAGATGGCAAGGAGGGGTGCTATCTCCTCCCTGGATACCACTGGAACATTGAGATTCGTTGCCTCTGACGCTCCTTGGCTGATTGGGAAAGTGGAGGTGTATTGGGAATTTCGGGAGGCCAGCTCGCCTGAGATGCTGGAGGCCATAGACAGAGCCATGATTTCCTATTCTACGTTGCCTCATACACGGCAAGAGTTCGCTCGTTCTCATGCCAGGCAATCAAGGCGAGGGCGGCAGCGAGAGAGTTTTAACAATGTCGTTCTAAGCGTCACCTCCAGCCCCGGCGTCAAGATTGTCATTTACCCCAAAACCAACGAACGGTTGAGAATGGAAGTCCGGTTTGATACCGCCGACCTTGCCTCCCGTTCCAGCCTGCCCAAGACGGCCTCGGGAGCCGCCGGACTGGTCGAAGCCCTCCAGACCTTCAACGAGGCCGCCCAAGAGGCTTTAAACGCCTTTTTGGACCATTTGGAAAGACAGCTCAATCCCGGCTTCATCGCCTGGAGTCCGCCACCGACTGACCTGCTATTCCGAATCGTGAGCCGATGTCACAGCAGGGAGGCCGCTCGGTCCATCATAAACATGCTTGTCACGAATGGGTCCGTTTCCAGATTGAAGCCGTTAAACCCGTCCATAGACGCTCTGGTGAAATCCAAAATCCTAGAGAGAGCGAAGAATCAGCAAAGAAACCAGTCCAACACCTTTGTCCCGTCTCTGACCTATCAAATGGCCGTCCAGCGGCTCCGTGAGGTGGTGACAACGGATGTTCTCATCATGGAGAGACGAGAGCGGAGAGCCGCTCCTCCGGTGCAAAATTAAACTGCTCATGGTGTAAAAGTAAACCGACACCAGGGCAAAAAGTAAACTGGAGGGCCGTCTTGCCAGATTTGGCCCAGCGGTCTCCCCGTGCGTGATTGTTCCGGCCTGTAAAGCCCTTCAAAACACTTGTTAGCGCGGATTCCTCGCTTAGAAGGTGATACATCACTCTGATACACCATTGGCTCTAGCTGCTTGTGTAACTCGTTGGTTTTCAATATTATATTTGGCTAATCGGGCAATCCCTCTCTGTCCGCCAGCCTTCACTTAAAGGCTTGAAAACCAAAAGCTCCAAGCTCTAACGGCTATAAATGGGTCTAT
>JAOZVT010001194.1 GCA_025869455.1 Prosthecobacter sp. | reverse complement strand
CGTCAATTTTTCACCCAGCTCATGGAGGAAGAAGCAGAGGCCGGTCTGCTGCCTGTCATGGAGTGGACTGACCATGTGGAGCAAGGTTACAGCGAACTTACCGTCACCTGCTGGGATCGCCATCTCTTGCTGGCCCGCATCTCAGGTGCCCTGTCTGCGGAGAATATCAACATTCTAAGTGCCGACCTCTACCAACGTGGAGATAATGTGGTGCTGGATATTTTCCGTGTCTGTAACACGAACTTCGCTGCCGTCACGAGCAAGTCTGCGCGTCAGCATATTAACAGTTCCGTAAGGAAAGCGTTCTTAACGCAAAAATTTGACTTCGGTGCGGCCATTGCCCAAACACGCAAAAGCATCCCAGGGTTTGATGAAGTGATGTCGGAAATTCCACAACGCGTGCACATCAACAACAACATGTCTCCAGATCAAACCATCGTGGAGCTACAAGTAGTGGACCGCCTGGGCCTGCTGTATGATGTGTTCATGGCCATTGGTAAATTGAAGTTCAATGTCACCCATGCCCGCATCGGCACGGAAAAAGGCGTGGCCATTGACTCCATTTATGTGCAGGACGAAAATGGTCGTAAACTCACGGAGCGACAGGAATTAGATGCTCTCCAGCAAAAGATTGAAGAAGCCGTATTCGGTTAAGCCCTCTAGGCGACAAACACCAATCCATCAGAGAAAGAATCGTCCTATACAGTCACAAAATCCTAGTAACTGGGCGGACTCGCGCTAGTCTCTTGACCCGTGATCAAAAAATGGACCCAGGGAATAGGCAGCGCGCTCATCCTTAGCGTGGCAAGCAGTGCGGTTTTTGCTGCGGAAGCAGTGAAAATCACGCTGAAAAACGGTGCCCAAGTGCAGGGAGAAATCGTCCGTGAGCGGGATGACCTGGTGCTCTTGGATCTGGGCTACACAGTGCTCAGCCTCCCCCGCACTGAGATAGCTACTCAAGAAGCAGCCGGTGATCAAACACTGACCCAGGCAGCAGTCGCCCAAGGTGAAGACATCTACTACGTGGAACCAGGCCGTGAGCCTTTGCCCGTGGACAAAAACGTCTTGCGAGTAGGAGAGGCCGTGGTGCAGATCCAGACCGCTTCGGGACTCGGCTCCGGGTTCATCATCAACAAACTCGGTCACGTGATCACCAACCAGCACGTCATTTCTGGTGAGCGTGAAATCTCCGTCGTCGTTTATCGCAAAAAAGAAGGCGGGCTGGAAAAGCAAGTCTTCCCGAAGATCAAGATCATCGCCATGAATGGCTCTCTGGACATCGCCATCCTCCAGATTGATGATCCAGCCGTGGACTCCCTGACTTTCGTGCCCATGGGAGACTCTGACTTACTCACCCAGGGCCAGGCCGTCTTTGCCATCGGCAGTCCCTTGGGCCTGGAGCGCAGTGTTTCTCAAGGCATTGTCAGCGTGCGCGCAAGGGAGACCCGTGGCGCGTGGTCCATCCAGAGCACCACCCAGATCAATCCCGGAAACTCTGGTGGACCACTCTTCAATGCCCGTGGTGAAGTGGTAGGCATCAACAACATGAAACTCGCTGGCGTGGGGGTAGAAGGTCTCGGCTTCTCCATCCCTTCCAACCTCCTGAAACTCTTCCTGAAAAATCGAGACGCCTTCGCTTTCGACCCCCGAAACCCTAACAGCGGCTTCCGCTACCTGCGCCCACCCGCGCCTGAAGATTCTCCAAAAAAACCTGTCAATCCCTAGTCATGAAACCTCCACGATTTCTTCCCCTTCTCACCGCCCTCAGTCTGCTGAGCGGCCTCACCGCACGTGCCGACAAGTTGGACGAATGGTATAAACTGCTGCCAAAAAACACCATCGGCATCATCGCCATCAAGAACACCCCTGAACTTCTGGCTGACTGGGACAAGAGCAGTTTCGCCAAACTCCAGGCGGATGAAGAATTCCAGAAATGGACCGCCCCCATGCGGAAGAATGGAGACACGCCCTGGAACAAGTTTTTCCAAGAAACCACGGGCGAATCCATGGAAGAAAACCTGAAACACTATCCAGGTGCAACGATGGCCATCTTCACGGGAGACAGCCCCGAGGATTTTTCCGGTGATCAACAACCCGTCAGTGCCCTGAGTGAGGCTGCCGACCATGAAAAAGAGCTGGAAGAAATGAAGGCTAAAGAAATGGAAGCGGCCATCAAAAAAGACGAAGAGCTGAAGCAACGCAGCCTGGAAGTCAACGGCTATACCGTGCACATCCTCGCCGACTCTGAAGACTCTGAGGAAGGCTGGAAAATGGCTTATGCTATGGTGGATGGCGTGATGGTGGAAGCTCCTTCTCTTAAAATGATGGAATACCTCATCACCGCTTTGAAAAGTGGCTCCGGAGAGAATGCGGAAGTCGTCACTAACCACCTCAACCGCCTAGCTGCCATCTCCGAAGGTAACACGGACGTCCTCATTTAC
>JAOZVT010001193.1 GCA_025869455.1 Prosthecobacter sp. | reverse complement strand
TCCTGCATGGGGATGAGCTAACGGCAGATCACCATCCTTCGTCTTGCACCTATCGGTTTGAGGCCACCGACATGATCATCACAGCGCAATTTAAGTTAGGCGGTTCTGCACAAATGGCGTTCGGTTGTCGGGATACCATTGCGCCGAACCTTCATCTGGCGCGTACCGTCATCATCCCGGATGCTATTTGGATTCAAAGAATGTCCGGTATCTCCAAGACGACCAAATCCGAAAAGGTGGCCGAACTCAAAACACCGATGGACCCCGAGGCCTGGTATGACCTCACCATCGAAATCATAGGTGACCACTACCGCGTCAAGGTGGGGGAGCATGTCATTGAAGCACATCATGAGCGTTTTAAAGACGCCAAAGGCATCGTGGCATTGATCGTCAAAGGGCAGGGTGGTCAGTTCAAAAACGTGGCCATCTGGAAGGCCAAACCTTTCTAAATTAATGACCCCAAAGTCCGAGATGAAATTTCAAGGGGTGGATTAGAGCATTATTTCTACCTCCTCTCCGCACGATCTTCTTTTTTGGTACATCTTTTCACTCGTCATGCCAGCGAAGAAGAAACCCTCGGACAAACCGCTCACAGGCGCGGCTTTGATCAAAGAAACTTGCCGCCGCATTCGCCTTGCTCGCAGTTACTGGGATGCGCACAATAACCGTGCCTGCCGGGGGGAGCGCGAAAAGGCGCTGGCCTTGTATGAAAGCCTGACGGAGGCCGAAAAAGACAAAGTGCCTCAGGTGCTGCGGGTATGGCTGCGCTATCGCAGTGAAAAATACTTTGGTGATGACCGCACACCGCCTGGTGGTAAGTGATCAAGAAAAGAGTCCCCACCGCCGTCTTTACCAAAACTTAACAAATCTCTCTCTGTTTGGTAATGAAATCCTAACATTCGTTACCGATGAATGGAGCATGAACCGCAGCCACCTTCTCCTGCTCGCCAGTTTTACCGCGCTTCAGCACGCAGGAGCCCATTCTTGGAAAGCTGATGAGTTGCCCGTTTTTGATGAAGCCCTACGTGCCCACATCCTAGCCGAATGGGAGCAGAAGCAGGCACCTTCAGCCTCTGGCACGCTCAAGCCTCTGCGTGTCGCTTCTACCGCATCCGCAGTTCAATTTGCCGCTGCGGCCCTAGCCAACGCCAAAGAGGCTCCCGTGCAGTCCCTACCATTTCAGGCATTCCCGAAAGTGGAAATCAAATGGGATCAAGATTACCTCTACATTGCCTCCAACGGTCTGCCCGATCATAACATGATGGTCGGCATCACTGCCTGGCAACAGCAGGTGCCTCTGCCTCAGTCTTATTTTGGTGACAATGCTTGGCGGGTGCCTTTGCATCCCGTTCCGGCCAAGGAACCCGTCTCCATCAAAGCTCGTTTCCTGCGTGGAGCCATTGCCCTAGCTGCCAATGGCATTCCCATTTTTAATCCACAAAACAATCGTGGCGAAGTTTCTCAAGAAATCGGAGAGCTGGATCAATGGGGTGGTCATTGTGGGCGTGCGGATGACTATCATTACCATGCGGCCCCCTTGCATTTGCAGACTGTGGTGGGCAAAGGACTACCCATTGCCTACGCGCTGGATGGTTACCCCATTTACGGCCTTACTGAACCTAATGGTGCCCCTCTAGGGAAGCTGGACTCCTACAATGGACATGAAACCGAAAAGCTAGGCTACCACTACCATGCGTCCACCCAGTACCCTTATGTGAACGGTGGCTTTCATGGCGAAGTCGTGGAAGCGGAAGGCCAGGTGGACCCGCAGCCGCGTGCTCAACCCGTCCGCCCTGACACCCCACCTCTTCGTGGGGCTGTGATCACAGGCTTTGAGAGCCTAACAACGAATAGTTATAAACTTAGCTACAAGGTGAATAACGACAAACGTTCCATCACCTATGCCATTAACAGCGATGGAACTTATCCCTTTGAATACGATGATGGAAAGGGCAACATCACCAAAGAAATCTATACTCAGCGTGGTCCAGGAGGTGGTCAGAAAGGACAGGGAAAAGGTAAGGGTAAAAGCGGCATGAAGACAGACGATGCACCGTCTCCACCAAGAGCCGAAGAAAGCTCGGCAGTCAGTGAATTGACAGCATCAACAGCTCCTGCAACGCTGATGGACCTCAATGGAGATGGCATTGTCTCAGCCCAGGAATTTGCTGATGCAGCTCGCCGTGAGCATAACAAAAAGCCTAGTGGTGGAATCCTGGCGGATGCCATGGCCAAAGCCCGTCAAGAATTCGAAGCCATGGATCACAATCGCGATGGCCAACTGGATCGCGGTGAATGGCAACCTGCGGCCCCTTCGGAAGCTGAAAAGCCACGTCAAGATGGCATGGACCGTGGTGGTAATGGAGGCGGTATGGAGCGTCGCGGAGGCGGTAAGAAATCAGAATCGGCGGGCGCTCCTGATCAGCCCCGCAGCAGCAATGGA
>JAOZVT010001192.1 GCA_025869455.1 Prosthecobacter sp. | reverse complement strand
ATGCAGGCGGCCGTCAGCGCTGCTTAAGTCAAACGCGATGCGGCTCAAGTTAATAGTCCAGTTCAGTACATATGCCCAAGAAGAAAGCCCTCAAGCAATCTGTCCCCTATTCGGGCTTTGTTCTCACCTTCGAGCCCGAAAGAACGGAGTGGCTTGCTGCACGGCTCTACTCTGGTCGTGAGTTAG
Organism: Prosthecobacter sp.; assembly: GCA_025869455.1. Taxonomy (GTDB): domain Bacteria; phylum Verrucomicrobiota; class Verrucomicrobiia; order Verrucomicrobiales; family Verrucomicrobiaceae; genus Prosthecobacter. The sequence goes on along the minus strand of JAOZVT010001192.1, from coordinate 2,260 downwards.
CCGACTCATTCTCTGCTCTTGACTGGGAATTTGAGCGAAGAGAACTTGTGTTGCTTGCGCTGAGCAAAGACCCTTTGGCTATTTCGGCGATGGCCATAATGAACCGGATGCACGGAAGCGGTGGGTCAGGCAAGTTGAAAATGCGAATGTCGAACATCATCACGTTCGACCCGCCAATCGTAAATAGCGAACTGCTGATTTCAGACTTGGAGACTGTCGTATGTACGCCGGAAACTCTGAGTCGCACTGACAACGCTACGTGGGATAGTCTGCTTGTTGAACTACGACAATTGCGCCCCGAAGCAGCACACGACATTGACCATTTAATTGGGTTACGAAGCAAGGAGCGTCGTCTGCTGGGCAAGTCAAATCGCGTCGAGCGGCTTAACGAGCAGCGCGACGGCGTAGGCCTCAGCCTAGAAATTGCGGAGCTGGACAGAGCAAAAGTTCTCAAAAGCCTTAAGGTCGAACAGGTTGATACTGCCTCGTCGATACTAGATCTTCTTGACGGACACCCGATCCATGAAAGATCGCTGCAGGAACACGATGCACGAATCTTTCGCCTCTTGCTGGGTGACGTTCCCAGCAAGTCCGCCATGTTCTCAGACGGTCGCGAAAAGGTTGTACGCGTCCATGTCGTCGATCAAACACCAATTGAAACGGTATTGGGAATTGATTTGATAATTTACAGCACATGCTACGACAACTTCTTACTTCTTCAGTACAAGAAGATGGACAGAGAAGGAAGCAACTGGTCTTACCACGTTTCACCATCTTCAAATATTCATCAGCAGTTTCTCCGGATGAACGCCTTCCGCTCAGCTGCCGCAGCAGTCACACCAGAGCCTCCAACTCTTTGGAGTTATCGTCTAAGCGACGGTCCTTTTTACTTCAAGTTCTGCGAACAATTCCGTCCCGCTGCTCGTGACGAAAGTTTGATTCCCGGAATCACTATGTCGGAAACTCATCTACGCGAGTTTTTGGTGCTCCCGGAGGCCAAAGGAGCAAGCGGTGGTCTGTTTGTCGGCTATGGGAATTGTCCGCGCTACTTGAACAACACTGAGTTCATTCAGTTGGCTCGTGAAGGCTGGATAGGGTCGGGGCCACAGTCGATGTTGCTTCTGAAACATGTTCTCGAAGCCAATGCTCAAGGTGGTCGCTCTGCAATGCTCGCCGTCATTGACACACCAAAACAGAAGTCCGCGACAGGTCGCGGCCGAAAGGTCAAGTGAACTCTGGCTAGATGAGGCATAAACTTTCGGTCCTCCCGACGCTGTGCGACAAAGCCGTGCAACGCCAGTAACCTCAACGTTAATCGACCTAAACGCCACTCGCGCGCAATCCTATGCCAATGGACGACTTCCTCGCCGCTCTGGCCGCAGTCCCGGACGAAGCCGCACTTCTAGACTTCTGTCGCCGCAGATCACTTCACGGCACACCCGCGGTCTTCGCAGGACGCGAGGACGACTACTATGAGTTCCGGAAGCGCATAGCCGAGAGGTTTGAAATCAACTTTCACGAGGTTTTCATCACTGGTTCGGCGAAGCTTGGATTTAGTCCCCAAAAAAGACGGGTGTTTGATTACGACTCTGACATCGACGTAGCAATCATTTCAGCCACTCTGTATGAACGCGTGATGTCCTCGATCCATAATTACCAAATGGAACTGAGAGAGAATCGCAAGGCCGTCTCCTGGGATGAACTACGTGGCTACCACCGATTCCTTGAGTATGGCGCAATCGGGTGGATGCGCCCAGATTTACTTCCTACCTCGTTCCGGGTCAGCCAACTTAAGAGAGATTGGTTCGACTTTTTTGATTCCCTTTCCCACGGCAAGAGTGAAGTTGGAAACTATAAGGTCACAGCCGGCGCATTCAAGAGTTATTTTCACTTGGAGCGTTATACATTGAGCGGGCTCAATTCTTTAAGAACGAAGCTTCAGGTTGGAGCAATAAATGCCACTGCAAATCAAGCCTAGCGTCACCAACCCAACGATCGCTGACGTCTATCATCTAATCGACGAAGGCAAACTCGTTCTTCGCCCAGATTTCCAGCGTAAGTTCGTGTGGACACACGATCACCAGGAGGCATTCATTGACACGATTCTGATGGGCCTCCCGTTCCCTGAGATTTACGTCTGCGAGGGAGAGGTTGACGTACAAAAACTTCTCACTACGCGCCTCGTAATCGATGGCCAGCAACGGCTGACAACCATCCGGAACTATATCGAAGGCAAGAGCGATCACCCACCGGTCAAGGT
>JAOZVT010001191.1 GCA_025869455.1 Prosthecobacter sp. | reverse complement strand
CCCGGGCCGTGATCACCGTCCCGGCCTACTTCAATGATGCCCAACGCAATGCTACGAAACAGGCGGGTGAATTGGCCGGACTGACGGTGGAACGCATCGTCAGTGAACCCACAGCGGCGGCCTTGGCCTATGGTTTGGACAAATTGGACGAGCGCAAAAAGATCGCGGTTTATGACCTTGGAGGTGGTACGTTTGACATCAGCGTGCTGGAGATGCGGGACGGTGTCTTTCAGGTGCTGAGCACCGCCGGGGATACGCAGTTGGGTGGAGACGATCTTGATCGAGTGCTGGTGGAGCATGTGCTGCAAGGGGTGAATGCTCTGGATGAGGCCAAGATGGCCAGTCTGCTCATGGCGGCCGAGAACGCTAAGAAGTGTCTTTCCTCAGAAGACAGCGCCCGCATTGAGCTGCCCTTTTTTGATGGTGCCCATAGCTTGAGCCTAGACATCACCCGCGCTGAATTTGAAAAACTCATTCGACCCTTCATTGAGCGTACACGCGCTTACTGCCTGCGGGCGCTGAGCGATGCTGGTGTGAAACCGGAGGAACTGGATGAAGTCATCCTTGTGGGGGGAAGTACCCGCATTCCGCTGGTGCGGAGTTATGTGGCCGAAGTGTTTGGACGTGAGCCAAACACATCTCAGAATCCCGATGAAGCCGTGGCCATGGGCGCGGTCATCCAGGCTGGTATTTTGAGTGGATCGCTGAAAAACGTCCTGCTCCTGGATGTGACCCCTTTGTCGTTAGGCATTGAGACCTTCGGTGGGCTGATGAACATCATCATCCCTCGCAACACGACCATTCCCTGCAAGGCCGGGGAGATGTTTACCAATGCGGTGGCTAATCAAAAGGACATGCTCATTCGCGCGCTTCAGGGGGAGCGTGAGCTGGCCAAAGATAACTGGGAACTCGGCTGCATTGTCATTCCTTTTCCTCCTGGCCCCAAGGGCAGCGCCCGAGTCGGGGTACAATTCGCGATCGATGCCAATGGCATCCTGCAAGTCCTGGCTCGTGATACAGCGACGAATACGGATACCGTCCTGGAAATCCAAAACACAGCGGTCAATGTGGATGATGAACGTGTGGAGCAAATGATCGCCGAAAGCGTGGAATACGCTTTTGAAGACATGAACGAACGTGTCTGGACCGAGGCCAAGCTGAAGGCGGAGGAGTTGCTGCCAGCCGTGGAAGCTGCGCTGACTCAGTTTGGCGATGCCGTCAGCGCCGAAGAGCGTGCGGTCATTGAAGCCGCAGCAGCGAAGGTGCGTGTGACGCTAGAAGCCAGCGAACATGATGCCAAAGCTTTAAAAGCTGCGAACCAGGCTCTGGATGATGCCACCCAGGAACTCGCCGTCTGTCTGGTGGAAAGGGCCATGGAGGAATCTTTGGTTAGACGCGGGCTGGTTTAATGGGTGATTCCGCAGTCTCTCCTTGAGATTAAAATCAAAGCCTGCCCAAGATGCTTGGGCAGGCTTTGGCGCGACCTTTTTTTGACAATGAAACTCAACGAATGCGGCGGACAAACATCGGCACTACTTCTTGAATATGGAGATTGTCCGAAGGCCCAGTGCTCAGACTGGTAGCCGGAACGTCCTGAAAGCTAAAGCGTCCCAAATGATTTGCTGCAAAGGCATCAAAAGGAGGATGCAAGACCTGTGTCTCACCAGAATTTCCGTTGGCATCCACCAAGGCAAACTGAACCGAGGCCGCATTGTCAGACCAGGAAACTTCCTTCAGTTGGAAGCGCTCTGCACTTTGAGTTTGGCCATTCACACGTTCTTCCAGAGTCGTCGTGCCGTTGGTTTGCACCAGCATGCGGCGGTCTTGCCCACGATGAAAAATGGTCCACTCGGCTGTCTGAGTGACTGCCCCCAGGATTTCAGACAGGGTCAGGCGATCCAGCTTTAAAACGGTTTGGATGGGGGCCACACGTGTCCCAGGCACCGCGCCCCCCACTGTTTCACGCAAGGTCAGCATTGGCACCACAGAGCCTGAAGAAGTGAGACGTACCAGTTGCACATCCAGAGGTGTCGGAGTCGTTGTTAGACTCAGGCTGACAAATGCAGCGTGTCCTTGAGAAATGCGAGTTCCAGAAGGCAAAAGTTGGCTGCTGCCATTCGCCACTTGCCCCACCGCATATTGCGTTAAGTTAATGACGGTCACTCCACGCGGTGTTTGGGTGAAGGAGATCACTTGAAACCGCGCTTGGTTTTCCAAACGCATGCCCTTTGGGCCAAGCAGGGTCGGGTTTCCGGTCACGGCCCCGGTAGGCACCTTGAAACTTAACAGGAGATTAGACTCCATCGTCACTGGGGAGGTGACCCTTACGCCAAGGCTGTTGGTGAATTCAATGCCCGTCGGGGTGGCCATCTTGGCACTGGAAAAGGTCGGGTAATCGAGATTCGCATACATCTTGGCCCCTACCGCTCCTCTTGGCGGAGCATAGGA
>JAOZVT010001190.1 GCA_025869455.1 Prosthecobacter sp. | reverse complement strand
ATCCAGGGAATAACCACGTTTGCGGATTTTGGCCAGGTCAGACTCCAATTTAGGGCGGGTAGCCAGGGTATTCGGCGTGAATTGTTTGAGCGTGACTGTGGCAAAGAAGACCTCTATTTCCGGCGGCGGTAAATAGGCTAGAATGGCCTTCCCTGGGGCGCAGGAATACATGGGCACTTGCAGGCCCACGGTGCTGCTAACCTTGATCGGCTGCGTGGAGATGCACTGCTCTAGCACCGTCATTTTGTGATTCACACTGGTGAGCAGTTGCACGGTTTCCCCCGTTTCATCCCGCAGCCATTTGAGGGACTCCAGAGCACAGACGACGAGGCTTTTTTCACGCACCTGGGGACGAGAAAGATCAAACAATTTGTTAGTCAGAACAAAGCGTTTGTCATCTTCACGACGCTGCAAGTAACCACGAGCGTGAAGAGTAGCCGTGATGCGAAAGACGGAATTCACGGGCAACTCCAGATCACGCGCGATCTCCGTGAGGCTGAGGCCAGCGCGATGCCTGCCAAGCAATTCCAGGATGGCGAGTGTGCGCTCCGTGCCGGGAGCGGTGGAATTGTCATCCATCGCGATGGATGGGCTATTTTCGAGTGCGTCTTTCATTTCCAAATGTAGAAACACTTCTACATTTAGAATTCTTTCAGACGCGAGCTTTTTTGTTCTGAAACATCTTTAAAAGGTCAGTCCCCACCACCGCAGCCGCCACAGCCACTGCTGCCGCAACTGGAGGAGGAACTGCAACCACCACTGTCACAGCCCGAAGAACTGGTATCCGAAGTGCTGACGGGCCGATACAAGGCTGCGTGGAGAGGCGCGTACCCTCCCGAATTCAATACCGCGTAGCCGCCCAGCGCAACGAGCATGGCTATTGCCGCAGGGTCTGCGGTCCCCATGTTCCCAGGCGGTGTGGCCCTGCTAGGGTTGGCTGCTTTTTTCTTCAGTTTGGCCCAGGCTTTTTTCCCCAGCGAGGTCAGGCGTGAGACATGACTGACGCGGAACAAAAGAAACACGGCTGTGCCTATGAGCAGGGCAACGAGAAAGCTCACGGGCCGATCCCGTGAGAGGCCGACAAAGACCTTGATAATGCCCACGAACATGAGCAGCACCAAGGGCAAGGCCGCTAACCAACGATGCCAACGCAAGGTTGCTGCCGAGACCACCCAGCCCTGGGCTGACAGGCGCTCTTGCATTCGGCTAAGCTGCGGATGCATGGCCTTAAAAAGAGCCTGTCGCTTGGTAATGGCATTCGCATACACCAGCAATTTAGCCTCGATCTCAGGCAAATCGGTGGGGGCCTGCACTGAGAAATCAGTGGAAATCCCGCTCCCATCCACCTTGATCAGCTTTTTGCCATAGAGGGAAGCCAGCGCGGCATCCACCACCCGATCTCCACCACCGCCGATGAAGGCGATGTCATAGGGATCTGTGGGCAATTCTGAGATGCGGCCTGCATGACCACGCGCTATCCAGACGAGGAACCAGGATAGCAAACAAGCGACGCCAAAGCCGATGAGGTAGAATTGCAGGAACTCGGAACCTTTCAGATCAAAGACATTCAGCAAGGGCTGGCAACTGACCATGGCGCACAGGCCTAACAAAATGAGTGCCATTTTTTGCAACTGATGAGGCTTCACCTTATTCACCCACGCGGGCTTTGGCAGCAGCCAGTGGCGGGAGACATCCACCCAGCGACTGCGCATGGGCTGGAAACGCTGCTCCACGGGTGGCCAGATATCCGCAGGGGCGGGTTCGCAAAAAAGGCGGGCATAGCTGTCCAGGGTGTTTTGGTATTGCTGACGGTATTTGGCCTCCTCCTGCGGACCGCCAGCGGTGGGTTCGTGATGCAGGGGACGCTCCAGGATATCACGACAGAGTTTGTCCCAGTAGGAGCGGGTGTAAACGAGGTGGAGATGCCAGGCTTGGTCCACCTCTTCTGAAGGTGTCACCGGATGTCCGGCGTGGCGGGTCAGGAGCAGGTAGCGTTTGTACTCCTGAAGCACGCGGCGGGTGAAGTCATGCGACCAACCATTTTCGCGTGCGAGCCGTGCAGAAAAGTCGAACACAGCGTGATTGTCATTTAACTGGAGACCTTCCAGTTTTTCCCACAGGGCCTGAACTTCAGGCTGGCTTTGTATTAGGGTCATCGGTCTGGATTTTGCCAGACAGATTTAAAGGGCGCACGAAGAATTTTGGGAAGATTTTGGAAGAGCTCCGCCTAGCGAGAGGGCACTGACAGTCCTTCCTCCCGCTCTGGCGCAGGCAGCCTCAAGAGAGCGCGGCAGAGCTCCTTTATCTCGTTAGATCTACGCTAAGACGTCGTCCCAGGCTCGGTTTTTGTAACTGATGAGCCAGTGAAGGGTGTGGTGACGTTCCTGGACCACATCTCCATGAAGCTGGGCAGGAGCGGCTTCGTCTTTATGATAAGCATTTAGCACGGCCCAGTGA
>JAOZVT010001189.1 GCA_025869455.1 Prosthecobacter sp. | reverse complement strand
TGCGTCACTGTCTGCGCTTTGGGCAAAGCTGCCTTTACCGCTTCGGCAAGGCGGTGCAGCGCTACCCGCTGAAAGCTGCCTTCATAGCGGCCATAGTCCTTTTCCCCCAAGTCGGTGAGAATCCGCTCTGCCTGGAAATCGCAAGCTGGGGCATCATGCTGATGCAGTGTGTGCACCGCCACGCGATCCGCGCTGGTACCTGCGGCCTCGGCCAAGGCATTGCAAAAGGCGTCATGCCCTTCATTGCCAATACCCAGCCAATCCACGGCACAAAGGACGATGGGCTTTTCATGGCCGATCAGCACGATGCCACGGGCACGCAGTGTCAGTTCATCCACTCGCTTCACGGGGTCATAGGCCATGGCGGAGCCTAGCGGTGGGGTGACATCCACATCGAAGGTGGCTACCTGCACAGGTTGCCCGAAGAGCAGACCAGGAAGGACGATCAAGAGGGCAAGAAAGAAGCTTTTATTCATGTAATGTGAAGATTCATACTACGGAGCGAGTTTTCCTCCTCTCGCCCGTTTTGATTTACCTGCCTATGAACCGCCTGCTTTTGCCCCTGCTCGCCACCTCGGCGCTCGCTGCTGATTTTCCTAAACCCTTCAATTCCGAAAAAGGTCAGCCCATGTCTGCGGAAGAAGCCGCTGCCTCCATGGAGTTGCCGCCTGGGTTTAAGTGCCAAGTCTTCGCCTCCGAGCCCGATGTCCAACAGCCTATCGCTATGGCTTGGGACCCGAAAGGACGGTTGTGGGTTGCTGAGAACTACACGTATGCGGAAAACCCGTCCCGCTGGAATACGGACCTGCGTGATCGCATCATCATTTTGGAGGATAAAGATGGCGACGGTAAGCAGGACGGTCGCAAGGTCTTTTGGGATGAGGGTAGCTACCTGACCAGTGTGGAATGGGGTTACGGCGGTGCCTGGATTTTAAACAACGGCACCCTCAGCTTCATCCCAGATAAAAATGGTGACGATGTGCCCGATGGTCCGCCTGAGATTCTGCTGGATGGCTTCAATGTGAAGACCATTGGCCATAACATCGTCAATGGCTTGCGCTGGGGGCCAGATGGCTGGCTGTATGGCCGACATGGCATCACAGACACCTCTTCCGTGGGAGCGCCGGGGACGCCTAACGAAAAGCGTACTAAGCTGAACTGCGCCATTTGGCGTTATCATCCGACCCGCAAGGTTTTCGAAGTTGTCGCGCACGGTGGTACGAATTCATGGGGGCATGACTGGAATGCAGATGGCGAGTTGTTCATGATCAACACGGTGATTGGTCACCTCTGGCATGTGATCCCCGGTGCCTACTATCGGCGCATGTTTGGCACGCACTTGAACCCGCATGTCTATGAGATTATTGAGCAAACAGCGGACCATTTTCACTGGGACACAGGCGCTGAAAAATGGAGCGACATCCGCACCGGCATCAGCAACAAGACCCTGGAACTCGGGGGCGGTCATGCTCACGTGGGCATGTTGATCTATCAAGGTGGTGCTTGGCCCAAGGAATACAACGGCGCTATGCTGACCTGCAACCTGCATGGTAATCGCATCAACGTGGATAAACTGGAGCGCCTGGGCTGCGGTTACGTCGGCAAACACGCGCCGGATTTCATGCAGGCCAAAGACAAATGGTTCCGTGGCATCGACCTGCTGACCTGTCCTGACGGCAACGTCATCGTCTCCGACTGGAGCGACACTGGCGAATGCCATGACAGCGACGGCATCCACCGCACGAGCGGACGCATTTATAAGATCGTGTATGGAGAGCCGAAGAAGCAAGAGCCCATCAATGTCGCAGCGATGAAAGATGAGGAGTTGGTGAAGCTACTCGGGAGTGAGAACAACTGGTGGGCACGCACCGCTTTAAACCAACTTCATGAGCGTAAGGCTGATATTCCACTCATTAACGATCTCGGTAACCAAGATGAAAGTATTCGTGTGGCAACCTTGAGAAACCTTCTAGACTCTGATGCCTTGAAGTACGCTGAAACGGTTCAAAAACTAACCACGTCAGATCCGTCTGGAATTGTTCGTCTCCAGATTGCTTCCGGCTTGCAACGCTTGCCGTTAGACGTTCGCTGGCCCATCGCTACCGCGCTGGCCCAACATGAAGAAGACGCCAATGACCGCCAGCAGCCGCTGATGATTTGGTATGGCATCGAGCCTGCCGTGGCGGTGGATCCGATGAAAGGTGTGGAACTTATTGCGAAGGCGAAGCTCCCGACGGTGCGTCGCCTCGTGGCACGTCGGATTACGGAGGAGATCGAGAATCAGCCTGCCGCTGTGGATGCGTTGGTGGCCTTGATGACCAAGGATGCGGAAGTGCGTGAGGATATCCTGCAAGGCATGTCCGCTGGCCTTGATGGCTGGAGCAAGGCTCCGAAACCGAAAGGCTGGGATGAATTTTCAAGTTCTGCCGCCATGGCTAAAACCGAGTCTGCTAAACTAATCATCCAGCAACTCTCCACCGTCTTTGGTGGGGGCCGCCCCATGGAAGAATTGATTCCGATCGTGAAGGATGTGGAGGGAGATGCCTCGGCTCGTCGCAATGCTTTTGCCAGCCTGACTCGCACCACCAGTCCTGAATTGTTCTTGGTCGTTCGAGGTTTGATCAATGACAAGGTTCTCGGTACTTCCGCACGCAGTGCTCTGGCTGCCTACGATGACCCGAGTGTGCCGAAGGCGCTCATCAATGCATGGCCAGTACGCAGTGAAGAACAGCAGGCCGCAACCGTGGCTACACTCACGACGCGCCCTAGTTATGCCAGTGCATTGCTGGATGCGGTGAAGTCTGGGAAAGTGCCCTTGTCTCTGATCACACCTTATCAGGCGCGCGCCATTCGCAGTCTGAATGATGAAGGCCTAACGAAAAAGCTAACCGAAGTGTGGGGTGAACTTCGCGATACCCCAGAGGCCAAAAAAGAAGAAATGGCCAAATGGACCGCTTTCTTGACGCCTGAAACTCTAGCCAAAGGAGAAGCCGCCAAGGGCAAGCTGATCTTCATGGGCACCTGCGCAGCTTGTCATAAACTCTATGGTGAAGGCGGCATGATCGGCCCTGACCTCACAGGTGGGGATCGTCATAAACTGTCCTATCTTCTCGAAAACATTCTGGACCCGAGTGCTATCGTCCCGGCAGATTACCGTATGACCGTTTTAAAACTCAAGGATGGTCGTACCATGACCGGGGTGATTCCTGAGAAGAATCAGCGTACGGTGACCATGCAGACTCCGGCAGAAAGATTGGTCATCGAGCGCAGTGAGATCGCCGACCAGCAGCAGCTTTCCATGAGCTTGATGCCTGAAGGTTTGCTCACCGCTCTCGGTGAAGAAAATGTCATTCACCTGATGGCCTATCTGCAAAGCCTCGGCCCAGTGAAGTGATGCTGGAGTGAAGAGAAAGTAGTCATCACTTTCTAGGTGATGGCTACTTTGAATTGGTAAGTACACGCTGGTACATCACCACATCCAGCCAGCGCCCAAATTTAAAACCTGCATGCTGGATATGAGCACAGGCAACGAAGCCATGTTTTTTATGCAGTCGGATGCTGGCGGCATTGTCAGCATCAATGACGCCGATCATGTTGTGATAGCCCTGAGTCGTAGCGGCAGTGACCAGCTTTTCTAAGAATAGCTTTCCCAAACCGCGTCCGCGAAATCGAGCATCCACATAAATGGAATGCTCCACGGTGTAACGATAACCCGGATGAGGGCGGAAGGCTCCGTAACTGGCGAAGCCCATCAATAGCCCCTCTTCATCCAGAGCCCCAAGGATTGGATAACCACCTTTTAGTTTGGTGGCATACCAAGCTTTCATGAACTCCACGGACCTCGGCTCGTCTTCGTAGAGTGCGGTCGAGTTCTCGATCGCCTCATTAAAAATGGCGCGGATAGATTCTAGATGCTGCGGTCCACATTCGATCCAAGTCATGATGAAGATGATGTTAGGCTTGAAGTGACTGCTGCGCCATTTTTTCCAAGGCATCACCCGCCACACGCATGATGCGCCAGTCGCTTTTCATCTCCGCGCCCAGACTTTCGTAAAATTGGATGGCGGGTGTATTCCAGTCGAGAACGGTCCATTCATAGCGTCCGCAACCGCGCTCATGAGCTATCTTCGCCACGGCAGTAATCAGAGCTTTTCCGAGTCCGCAGCCACGGTGGGCCGACTGCACATACAGATCTTCCAGATGCAGTCCCGGCTTGGCAAGAAAGGTGGAGTAATTTTGGAAAAAGAGGGCAAATCCCACCGGGACACCCTCGACACACCCCATGAGCGCCTCAGCACAGGGCGTGTCTCCGAATAGGGTTTTGGTTAAAGTTTCCACCGTGGCCACGACTTCGTGGGTGAGTTTTTCGTAATCTGCCAATTCCTGGATTAGGGCGAGAATGGTCTGTACATCACTGGGCGTGGCCGGGCGGGTCGTGAGGGAAACTGGCATGATATGTGTTTGTGACAGCTAGTTTACCGAAATTCCCGACGCCTGCACATTGCCAAATCAAACCATCCCGCTATTCTCCTAGACGCCATGTCACTAGAAGCCACTCTCCAGTCCGCCGCCGACGCAGGTCATCTGCTGAAATCCAGTCTCGAAAACATCCAGGCCCTGCTCGCTGCCAGTGAGAATCCTGTCTATCGCGCCAGCATCGAAGAATTGGCAGAAGCCAGCCAGTGGGCCGAGTTGAACGACCGCTTTTTCCAGGCTCTGAAATTCGGCACGGGTGGCTTGCGTGGGCGCACCGTGGGTAAGGTGGTGACTGTTGCAGAACGCGGCAATGCGCCTGCTGATCAGCGCCCTGACTATCCATGTGTGGGCACGAATGCCATGAATTTCTACAACGCAGGTCGCGCCACTCGCGGTCTGGTGGCCTATGCAAAAGCTTACCGCGTAGCAGCAGGTCTGTCTGGGAAACCGAGCATTGTCTTCAGTCACGACACTCGTCATTTCTCCCCTGAGTTTGCTAAAAAGTGTGCTCAGATCGCGATCGAAAATGGAGCAGATGTTTTCCTTTTTGATGGTTGCCGCGCGACACCTGAGATGTCCTTTGCTGTGCGTCAACTCCGTGCGGATGCGGGCGTCATGCTCACCGCCTCGCACAACCCGGCTCACGACAACGGCTACAAGGTGAATTACAACGACGGAGCTGGCATCGTGGAGCCCCACGCCACAGGCATCATTAAAGAGGTGAACTCCATCATGGATGAATCCTATACCCCGCTCCCGGCTGAGGAACAGGGTAAGCTGACCATGCTGGGCCAGGAAATGGATGAGATTTATCTGAAGAAGGTGGAGACGATGATGCTCCAGCCTGAGATGCTGCAAAACGAGAAGGCCAAAGCCTTGAAGATCGTTTACACCGCCCTTCATGGTGCCGGTGGCGTCTTGGTGCCAGTGTTGCTGAAAAAGCTGGGCTTCAATTTCCTCACGGTCCCTGAACAGGATGTGCGTGACGGTCGCTTCCCAACAGTGAAGTCACCGAACCCAGAAAACGCTCCTGCTTTGCAAATGGCCGTGGATCTGGCTAACAAAGAAGGTGCGGACATCGTGATCGGTACGGACCCAGACTGTGACCGCATGGGCGTGGGTGTGCGCAATTCGAAGGGGGAGATGGTTCTGCTCACCGGTAACCAGACGGGTTCTCTCATGGGCTGGTATCGCCTGAAGACCATGTTTGAGTTGGGCATTCTCAATGAGGCGAACAAAGACCACGCGGTCTTCTTGAAAACCTTCGTCACCAGCCCCATGCAGGACACCATTTCTGCAAAGTTTGGCGTTCAGTGCATCAATACTCTCACCGGATTCAAATGGATCGGTGCTAAATTGGCTAAATATGAGGCGGCCCTGCCTTCTGAAATCTTGACAAAATATCGTGACCTGAGCACGGCTGAGTCACGCGCGGCTCGTCTGCAATACAGCAAGTTCCTGGTCTTCGGTGGCGAGGAAAGCTACGGCTACATGGGAGACGACTTCAGCCGTGATAAGGATGGCAACGGTGCCGTGGTCATGTTTGCCGAGCTTGCTGCCTACGCCGCTTCTCGCGGACTGACGGTGGTTGATCTTCTGGACGAAGTTTATTGCGATGTCGGCTATTTCCTGGAAGTGAACCAGAGCAAGGTTTTTGAAGGTGCCGAAGGTGCTGCCCAGATCGCTAAACTGGCGGACAGCTACGGGGCCAATCCTCCAAAGGAAGTCGATGGCAGTGCCGTCATCAAAGTACGTGACTTCCGCAAGGATGAAATCTTTGACGAAGAGGGTGAAGTCCTCTCGAAAGAGAAGATGCTCTTCGTAGATCTGGAAGATGGCCGCAGCTTTGCCGTTCGCCCCTCCGGCACAGAGCCGAAGATCAAATACTACATGTTTGGCCGTCAGGTGCCTGCCGCTGGCCAAACAATGAGCATGGATGAACTAGGTGCAGCGAAGACGAAAGTCTCCGCCTCCCTCAGCAGCATGTGGACTTGGTTGGAGAAGGATATTGAGACCCGTCTGGCCTGATCTCCTCGTTAACAGCTTAGATTCCGTTTAAGCTCTCGGTTGCCACACCACACAGACCGCCGATAGTCGCGTGCCTTTGGGCCATCACCCAAGGGCTCTTCTCGCATGAGCACCGCCCAAATGTCCCGACCTCCTATTCACCGGAGGCCTGAAAATACGCCGTCGGAGCCATTGAGTTGGCTCAAGCCGCAGCATTGGTGGCAACTGTGGAAAGGGGAAGATAGTTCCATCCTGACCACAGCGACTCGGAATTCCATGCTGCCGGTGCTGATTGAGGTCTTTGCGGGCTTTTCTAAATTGGATGGAGAGGTGGAGGAGGAGGAAATCGAATCCTCCCTCGGCTATCTGCGTTATGATTACAGCGGTGCCATTTATGCAGACATGCGGCGTCTGTATTTTGAGGCTCTTCAGCAGCCTCAGGACCTGGCCCAACGAGCCAAGGAACTGAGTAACGAATTGACCATGGAGCAGAAAATCCTGCTCTGTGTTCAGCTCTACCTCTTGATTTCTAGCTCGCTGACCAATCAGCGGCAAATGGTGGAGTTTTATCTCTTCATGACGAATCTGGGCATCGCTGCCCAGGCCATTGACATTGTCTATCAGCTCAATGCTGGGGATAAACCCACCGAAGAGGACTTCACCAGCAAGTCGGGGCAACCTCTGGAAACGCTGCGTGTTGGCTCCAGTGAAAGCTGTGATGTGTTGCTGCGCTCCCTGTCGGCCGATTGTTCGGTGGTGGCGTTTCGCTTTCAGAATCTGATCCTGCTGAAGAATACGGGGGGCATTCCCATTCTCGTCCGCAGCCGCCGCCAGCCACCGGGAGATTTCTCGCGGCTTTATCCTGGTGAGCGTGTCGTGCTGGAGGACGTCACGCTGGATTACAATGACCTGATTACTTACTTCAACTCGAAGAAGACGGTTACAGGTTCACAGCTTTATTTAACCCTGACTGAGACAGGCGATGCCGAAATTGCTCAACAAAGAGCACGTGGAACCAACTTGCGCGTGAGCTTCGGGCTCGGTGTCACGGTAGAGGCGCTGCGCAATACGGATGCGACGATCAATGGCGTTCCTCTGAAAGAAGGCACCACGGTGGAAGCCTCCATTGAGGACAGCATCATTGCCAAAGGAGAGATCGAAATTTCTCTGCGAGATTTGCGCGTTCGCGCTCAAGAATTCGGCGGTCAATTTCGCCTGGAAGGCAGCCGCAATACTTACCTTGTTTCCAATAAACCCGAGTTGTTGGATGAGGGAGATATCTTGCTTTCTGAGGACACGGAGGGGGAAATTCTTCTTCGCATCGAGTGCAATTATTCTCAGAAAAATGGCGAGCTGGAGGTCCTTCGCAGTTCACGCCCGATCTATGTGGGCCAGATTCCCGTGCGGGATCGCATCATGCTCAGTGATGGTGATACGATCACCCTAGGCGAAGGGCAATTCCTGCGCTGCCATTTCAGTGACCGGATCATTGAGGAAGAGCGCAATACCATCCGGCAGATGGAAGTCCGCGAACTGGCGCATCGTTTTGATGGTCGCGATACAGCCCTAGACGGGATTAGCTTCATAGCCCGACGCGGAGAAATGATCTGTGTCATGGGGCCGAGTGGCTGTGGGAAAAGTACCTTGCTGCGGGTGCTCGGTGGTCAGCTCAAGACACGTGGTGGCGAGGTGCTGATGAACGGTCTCTCCCTCTACAAGAACCTGCCAAATCTGACGCCTTACATCGCGTATATCCCTCAAGAAGACGCCTTTGATCCTCTCCTGAAAGTGCAGGAGAACTTGGATTTCTCCGTGGCCGTTCGTTGTCCGCATCTCAAAACAGATGAACGCCGCAAGCGTGTGGAGGCGAAGCTGGCGGAACTCGGCTTGGCCGATCTTCGCAAGCGTTTGGCTGGCACGCCTCAGCAGAAATTCCTCTCAGGAGGTGAGCGTAAACGCCTGAATGCCGGCTTGGACATGATCGGCATCTCAGATGTTTATCTCTTCGATGAACCGACCTCCGGTTTGTCCTCCAAGGATAGCGAACACGTCTTGGAAATCATCCGCAGTCTGGCGCGAAACAAGATCGTGCTGACCTCCATTCACCAGCCCAGCATGCGTCTGCTGCAGATGTTTGATAAAGCCCTGCTGCTGGATAAAGGCGGCAAGATGGCCTACTTTGGCACGCCACAAGGCATGATCGAGTACTTCTGGAAGGCTTACAATGATGAGACGGGGCAGCGTGAAGCTGACATGCCGGGGAACCTAACGCCTGACTTTGTCTTCGATGTCTTGGAGACTCCCTTGCGCGATATCAGTGGTGACATCATCCAGGAGCGCAGTGCGGATGGGCACCTGGTGGCAGCACGCCGATTTCCTCCCAATTTTTGGCGGGACCGTTACCAGAGCCACCTCATGCTGGAAAGCATGGCCAAAGCACAGGCTTTCCCTGGCAGTACCAATCTCATCGCGCGTCCGCGTGAGGATACCCAGAGCAGCAGTCGCTCTCGGGCCATGCCCAAGGTGCCGAAGCATACGTTGCGTGAAGAGAGCATTCTTTTCTACACACTGCTAAAGCGTGCTTTTTTGAGTAAGCTGCGCAATCGCACCAATCTGCTCACCACCTTGCTGGAGGCACCTCTTTTAGGCTTCCTGATCTCTAGCGTGCTGAAATACAGCGAGGAAGAAACTTACACCTTCGCGACTGCCTTTCACATTCCCACTTACCTATTCATGAGTCTGGTGGTGGCCATGTTCCTGGGGCTAACGAATAGTGCGGATGAGATCATTCGAGATCGGCATACCCTGAGCCGAGAGCGCAATCACAACCTGCGCACCTTTTACTACCTGAGCGGGAAGATCATCTCTTTGAGTACCTTCGCCCTCGCCCAGTGCTTTATTTATCTTTTGATCGGTAACAATGTCTTGGAGATACGAGACATGTTTTTTGTTCACCTTTGGTGGATGTTTATCACCGCGCTTATGGGCATCTGTCTAGGCCTGCTCATTTCCAGCGTGGTTTCGGACAATCGCACGGCCATCAATGCCATTCCACTCCTCCTTATCCCTCAGATTATCCTGGGCGGGGCCCTCATCAAATATGAGGAGATGAATAAGAATCTGGACTTCGTTTATTCCATGCAGCGCTGGATGAATAAAGCTGGCATTACAGAGGAGAGTGAACCCAGTAAGCTGAAAGTACCCTTCATCTGTCAGTTCATGCCCTTGCGTTGGAGCTATGAGGCCATGCTCATTTCTCAGGCTAAATTGAACCCGCTGACGGCGGCTCAAGACCAACTGGAGGCGCGCATTCAAGAGTTGGTGAATCTACCGCCTGATATCAAAATGACGGCAGATCAGCAGCGTGATCTGGATGCTGCCAAGCAAGGTCTGGCGGTCGTTTCTGGTCTCTATGCCAAGACGGAGCGTCAAGCTGCGGCCAAGCTTGTGGAGATCCGAGACGCCACCATGCGTGGCAAGGTGACACCGAAGCTTTTGCAAAGTGCGCTGGATCAGGAGGATGGTATCAGCGCTGAGGAAATCTATGTGAACCGCAAGGTTCTGGACTTAGTGACCAAGGCCGAAATGGAGCGTGAAGACTATCGCCGTAAGACGAGCCCCAATGTCTTTTTCGGCACGGTGAAGCGGTACTTTGGGACAGATTTTAATACCCTTTGGATTAACTCCATGGTCATTTTCTTCACCTTAGCGCTCTTGATTATCGGTGTTCAGATGTCTCTTCGTCGTCAACTCACTCGCGTGTAGCGGGCCTTGTTGTGTCGCGACTGTTGCGCAGCGCAACACTGAATAGCTGGCAAGTTTCGCTTTGTTTTTTGTTCAATGCGTTGATTGTTAGCGTGTTAGGATGTGGTTGGCTGTGTTGGCATCCGTTGTGCCATAGGGAGTCATTGCTTCATAGAAGCATCATTACTCCCATGAAAACATCCTCCTCTAAATGCCTATCAGGCAAGCTAGCGCTCATGACACTGAGCGCCTGTTTGGCTCTCACCTCCGCGCCCCTTCACGCTGGCGCGCCTAGTGGAAAGACTCCCGTCATTGAGCCCGCCCCGCCGAATCAGTGGGTGCACGCACTTCTGAAGCTGGATTTCTCAGACCACTACATCACACCTCGTGGTCTGAATGTGGAAAACCAAGGCTTGGTCTTTCAGCCATTGTTCTTGGTCTTTTGGGATCTGTATAACAATCCAGATGGTTTCATCAATGACGTGTCTTTGACCACTGGTGTGTGGAGTTCCTTTCACACACGTGAGTCCGGTGCGGATGAAGGAAACTGGAATGAGTTTGACCCGATTGCCGGGATCACTGTGAAGTTTGCCAAATACTGGCAGTTCGACACGACGTACACGGCTTTTGAAAGCATGACGTCGTCTTACCCGACCTCTCAGCATTTGGAGCTTAAATTGTCTTTCAATGACGGTGCCTTTACCGGAAATTCGGTCTTCTCAGTGAATCCCTATGTGGCCTATTGGAAAGAGCTGAAAAACAAATCCACGGTGACGTTCAATTCCGCCACCTCCAGTGAGAGTTATTACTTCACCGTCGGGATGACACCGACGATTGATCTGAAGAAGGTGAAATTTGAAATGCCGACCTTCGTCAACATCGTGGGCAATGACTTCTATCAGCAGTTTGATGGATCGGGTGGTGGCTCCGGCGCTGCCGTTATCGGCACAGGGCTGAAAGCCAGCATCCCTCTGAACTTTGTGCCAAAGAGCATGGGCTTCTGGTCCCTCTATGCAGGCGTGAAGTATTATCACCTGGATAACCCAGGTCTCTTGGATGGGAACCAAGTGTTAGGCGCAGACGGCAACCGGAAGCGGGATCTCGTCCAGTTTCACGGTGGCGTCTCCATCTTCTTCTAAACTAGGCACGTTAATCGCGCTCAATTCGACCTCCTCAAAAGCGAACCATCATGGATATGAATGCCCCCCTTAGCATCGAAGCTGAACCTTACACCTTTGAACTTATCCCTGCCAAGTGCGCCTTGCTCATCATCGATATGCAGCGGGACTTTTTGGAGCCGGGAGGGTTCGGGGAAATGCTGGGAAATGATGTTTCTCAACTGAGGCGGGCCATTGAGCCTAACAAACAACTGCTTAAAGCCTGGCGCACTGCGGGACTTCAGGTCCTGCACACTCGTGAAGGCCATCGCCCAGACCTAGCGGATCTGCCTCCTGCTAAAAAGGTGCGTGGTCACGGTGCCAAAACGATCGGTGATACAGGTCCTATGGGTCGTATCCTGATTCGTGGGGAAGTCGGGCATGATATTATTCCTGAACTCTATCCTTTGCCCGGTGAACCGGTGATCGATAAACCGGGCAAGGGCGCTTTTTTTGCCACAGATCTACACGCAATTTTACAAAACCTCGGGATCACTCAACTGGTGGTCACGGGTGTTACTACGGAGGTCTGCGTCAATACCACAGTTCGTGAAGCCAATGACCGTGGTTATGAATGCCTCGTGCCTGCGGACTGTGTGGCCTCTTATTTCCCCGTCTTTCAAGAGATGGGGCTGCAAATGATCAAGGCTCAAGGCGGCATCTTTGGCTGGGTCTCTGATTCCACCAAGATCATTCCTGCTTTGGCCTAACTGTAAATGCACTCAAAGGGCTTCCCGGAAACTCCAGCATGGGGCACAGGCATCCTGCCTGTGTCTGAACAGCCAAGACAGCTGTTCTCCATAAAACGAGTTTTCGAAAGTCCCCTCAACAACGTTTCATGAAAACTCAACGTCTATCCCGCTATGACTGCCTCTGCTGATACCAAACCGAAAATCTGGACACCTGGGGACTGGAATGCCTTCTTTGGCTTCGGAACCAATATCCTTGTCAATTTATTGACCCTCACGGCGCTCCTGCGCTTTGTGCTCAAAATGCCTGACGAAATTGTCTTTGGGCGCATCCTCCCGGCCACTGGTTTGATGCTGTGCATGAGTACGCTTTACTATGCTTGGCTGGCTTATCAGTTAGCTAAGAAAACTGGACGAACAGATGTCTGCGCCTTGCCTTCCGGCATCAGTGTACCTCACATGTTCGTGGTCGTTTTTGTCATCATGCTGCCAATCTCCCTAAAAACAGGTGACCCAATCAAAGGTTGGGAAGCAGGTCTGACATGGGTTTTTATTCAAAGCTTTGTTTTGATGATTGGTGGCTTCATTGCTCCGATCATTCGTAAAATCACTCCTCGTGCTGCTTTGTTAGGCACGTTGGCTGGTGTCTCCATCAGTTTCATTTCCATGCGTCCTGCTTTGGAAATGTTCACCACTCCTGTGATTGGCGTGGTTTGCTTTGCCATCATTCTGCTCAGTTGGTTTGGCGGCGTTCGTTATTACAAAGGTATTCCTGCGGGCTTGGTGGCAATCGCGGTGGGGAGTGCCATCGCTTGGGGATCGAATCTTTTTGGGCTGAACTATGGCGGGATGACTCTGGAAAAGCTCACGGGCTCCTTTGCCAATTTTGGCTTTTCTATTCCACTGCCAGCGTTAAGTCACATCTTCTCTGGCTTTGAGTTCCTTGGAGTCATTTTGGTGACGGCCATTCCCTTCGGGATCTATGATTTGGTGGAAGCTTTGGACAATGTGGAAAGCGCTTCGGTGGCTGGTGATGACTTCCCCACTACACGGGTTCTGACAGCAGATGGTGTGGTTAGCTTGATCGGCTGCTGCTTGGGGAACCCATTCATCAATGCCGTTTACATTGGTCATCCAGGTTGGAAATCCATGGGCGGCCGCATTGGTTACTCCGCTGCTACAGGGGTGGTGGTGATTCTCTTCTGCACGTTCGGAATCATCTCACTCATGTCATCTTTGATTCCTATTGTCGCTATTTCACCCATTTTGTTATACATCGGCATGTTGATTGGTGCCCAGGCTTTCCAGGAAACACCCAAGAGCCATGCACCTGCTATCATTCTAGCTCTGACACCGCATTTGGCGGCTTGGGGTAAACTGCTGATCGACAACTCTCTGGGGGCCGCTGGAACTAACGCTGCAACGGTCGGATTCGAAAATTTAGGCCAAGTGGGCGTACTTTACCATGGGCTGGAAGTTCTCGGAGGCGGGGCCATTCTTAGTGGGGTTATTCTCCCAGCCATAGCTGTCTTTGTCATTGACCGTAAATTCGCCATCGGTGCTGCCTTTGCCTTCGCTGGGGCACTCCTGACTTTCTTTGGCTTGATGCATGGTGAAAAAATTGGCATCGGCGAATCGCCCGTCATGGCCTCCAGCTATGTCTTGGTGGCTCTAGTCTTGGTAGGCTGCGCCAAGTTTGCCGTGGTGGCACCAAAGCCCGCTGAAGAAGAGGAAGAGTTGCACGGTCATCTTCCTTCTCCAGCCAAGTAAATTTTTTCTTCGATTGGTGTTGATGAAAATGTCGGGTGGTTTTGCAGCTGGTGAACTGCAGAGCCACCCGAACTTGGTTCACTCTTTGCTTATAAAAATTTAGACATCTGTTCTTATGCCCTACGTTGATGCTGATCCTTATCCCTGGCCCTACAATGGCGACCTCCGACCTGAGAATACCGCATTCCTGGTCATTGACATGCAAACCGATTTTTGCGGCCCTGGCGGCTATGTGGACAAGATGGGCTACGATCTGAGCCTAACTCGCGCCCCTATTGAGCCAATCAAACAAGTCTTTGAGGCAGCACGTGCCAAAGGCTACCACATCATGCACACCCGTGAAGGTCACCGCCCGGACCTTTCGGACCTCCCAGCTAACAAAAAGTGGCGCAGCCAACGCATCGGTGCTGGCATTGGTGATGTAGGACCTTGTGGTAGAATTCTGACACGTGGTGAGCCAGGGTGGGACATCATCCCCGAACTCTATCCTTTGCCTGGAGAAGCGATCATTGATAAACCCGGTAAAGGCTCTTTTTACGGCACGGATCTGGACATGCTACTGAGACAAAAGGGGATTCAAAACATTGTGTTAGCGGGAATCACGACAGATGTGTGTGTGCATACCACCATGCGTGAGGCCAATGACCGTGGGTTTGAATGTCTGATGTTATCTGACTGCACAGGGGCCACGGACTATGGAAACTATCTTGCGGCTTTAAAGATGATCAAAATGCAGGGTGGTGTCTTTGGTGCCGTGAGTGATTCCACCGCTTTCATCCAGGCCATCCAGGCCTAACATTCATTACAAACATCCGCCCAGAACTTCCACTCGCCATGTGCCCTGGCATCCTTATGATGCAGCCTTGTTGTGAATTCCGACAATCCTCCCTCATCCCCCGGCTTCAGTTTCCCTCATTTTGAGCTGAAGGACATCTTCAACATCCTTCAAAAGGAGGATGACATTCCCTGGAGTTACTTTCGTGATGGCGTGGACATCTATCGGTTCTATGGCGATGGCCTGACGGGGCCAACCGCCGCCCTCATCCGCTTCCGCAAGGAGGCCCGCGTGCCCATGCACCTTCACGAGGGCTGGGAGCACATCCTTGTCCTGGCCGGCAGCCAGCGCGACCAGAACGGCATCATCAATGCCGGCACCCTGCGCATCCATCCGCCGGGCACCTACCACAGCGTCGTTAGCGAGGCCGGCTGCATCGTCCTGGCCATTTATGAAAAGCCCGTCCGCTTCATGGAGCGGCCATCTGCAGGTGCATGAAGCCGCTTTCTGCGCCCCGACAAATTTGGAAAAAAAAGACATCCGATGCATCCGGTCCACCGTAAATTTGCCGGAAATTTTTCTGAATGACATCCATTCCCTCTCCCGGCACACCTCATCCAGACTCCTCCAAGCCTTCCCTTTCAACCACAACGCTGGCACAACTCAGCGCCATTACTGGCACTGAGTATGATCACGAAAGGGCCAAGATCGCCATTCGCAATGCCACCCGTGCAGATGCTGAGCCGCTGAGCCAGCTGGTCAGCGCCGCAGCGGAGGTCTATCTCCATGTCACTCCGGTACGCATGCCGCTGGCAGAGCTGGTCTGGCAGGCACATAACGATACGCCAGTGGTCATCTGGTCCGGCAAGGAGCAGACCTGGATCGTCATCACCTTTGCCGGCTGGTTCCGCCTCCGCATCGCGGATCAGGATCATCCAACCGACCGCCGCACCATCACCCGCCAGGGGCTGGCGGCACGGCTTGGACTGGGAAGTGTCAATGAGGTCGTGGAAGCCGGAGTCGTGCATCCGGAGCGGACGGCGGATGATCTGAGTGTGCATGCTGCGCAGTCACGGCATGACCAGATGCATGGCGGCAAGCGGCACGGCCATCACCGGAATGGCAACGGGCATGGTCACTTGCACATCAGCCCGGTCACGCGATTTTTCCGTCTGCTGAAGGCGGAGAGGCAGGACATTCTGACGCTGCTGATCTTCTCCGTCTTCTCCGGCATTCTTTATCTGGCGGCCCCGATGGCGGTGGATGCGGTGGTGAGCAATCTGGCCTTCGGCGGGCAGTCACAGCCTTATTTGCAGGCGCTGATCATTGTCGGGCTGGCTCTCATGTCGGCCCTGTCTCTCCAGGCGGTGATCACAGGGCTGCAATATTTCGTTTCCGACATCATCCAGCGGCGCATCTTCGTGCGGGTGGCGGCGGACCTGGCCTATCGGCTGCCACGGGTGCGGGCGGAATCGCTGGAGGGCGTTCACGCCCCGGAGCTGGTGAACCGCTTCCTCGACGTGGTGACCGCGCAGAAGAGCACGGCGCTGCTGCTGCTGGACGGGGTGAACCTGATCTTCGGCAGCCTCATCGGCATGATGTTGCTGGCGCTGTACCATCCGCTGCTGCTGCTGTTTGTGGCCGTGCTGCTGATTCTCATCATCCTGGTGCTCTGGCTGTGCGGGCGCGGGGCGGTGGAGACAAGCATTGCCGAATCCCGCACCAAGTATGATCTGGTGAACTGGTTTGAAGAAATCGCGGCCTATCCATTTTTGTTCAAAGGTCCCGGTGGCTATCATCTGGCCTATGAACGCTCCAACCAGCTGGCGTCTGAATACGTCACCCGCCGGGCTGCCCACTTCCGGGTGGTGATGCGGCAGATCGTTGGCCTCCTCATTCTTTCCGTGCTGTCCGGTGCGGCGCTGCTGGTCATGGGCGGCTGGCTGGTGGTCAGCCAGCAGATCACCCTGGGCCAGCTCGTCGCCAGCGAGCTGATCATGAGCGCCATTGTGGTCTCGCTGGCCAAGGTGGGCAAAAAGCTGGAGGCCTGGTATGATGTGATGGCCGCCATGGACAAGCTGGGCCATATTTTTGACCTGGAGATCGAGCGCGAATCCGGTGAGCAGCCCGTCCGGCGGGAGGAGGGTGCCTCGGTCATGGCCGACAGCCTCACCTTCGGATACGTGCAGAACTCGCCGCTCTTTAGGGGTCGCTCCTTCACCATCCGGCCCGGTGCGCGGGTGGCCATCGTCGGGCCGCACGGGGCAGGGGCCAGCTCACTGCTGGACATCCTCTTTGGTCTGCGCACGCCGACGGGCGGTTCCATCTCCATTGACGGGCTGGACCTGCGAAGCTCGTATCTGGAGGCCTTGCGGGAGCATGTGCAGCTTCTGCGCCGCGATGAGATTGTGGATGCCACGGTGGCGGAAAACCTGCGCCTGGGCCGGGCGGACATCGGCATGGATGAGATCCGCGAGGCTCTGGAAAAGGTGGGCCTGCTGGGCACGCTGCTGGCCCGTCCGGAAGGGCTGAACCTGCGGCTGAAGATCGGCGGTGCGCCGCTGTCCGGGAACCAGCGCACCCGGCTGCTGCTGGCGCGCGCGCTGGTTCAGCGACCACGGCTTCTGCTCATTGACGAGCTGTTTGACAGTCTGGACTCCGAATCTTTTGTCAGCCTGTCCGCCGCCATTCTGGACAAATCCCTGCCATGGACGGTCGTGCTAACCACGCGTGACCACGATGTGACCCAGCTTTGCGACCAGGTCATTGAGTTGAGTCCTTTCAAGCTCACCGACGGCACCGCCTCCACCCAGATCAAAGGCTGATCCCCTTCCTGACATGACTGACTTTGCCCTCTCTCCGCAACTTCCGGCGCTCTCCCTGGCAGGCTCCACACGTTACACGCGTCTCTTCAGCCGCCTGCTGGTGCTGGCGTTCATCCTGTTTCTCCTTGGCTGCTTTTTCCTGCCGTGGCGGCAGTTTGTATCGGGCACCGGAAGGGTCATCGCCTTCAACCCCCTGGACCGCCGCATCAATGTGGAGGCCCAGGTATCCGGGCGGGTGAAGCATCTCCATGTGGTGGAAGGCCAGCGTGTGAAGAAGGGAGATCTCATCATCGAGATCCAAGACAATGACCCGAACCTGATCGCCAACCTGAAAGCCCAACGGGAGGCGATTGAAAGCCGACGCAGCTTTGCGCTGGGGCGGGTGGAATCCCTCATCGCACAGATCACGCAGCAGGAGTTGGCGAAAGCGCAGGCCATTGACGGGGCTGAGCAGCGGGTGGCGGCTGCCAAGATTGGGGCGGAAACGTCCATGCTGAACTACACACGCACCCACGCGCTGTTTGAAAAAGGCCTGACCTCGCAACGGGAGCATGAGCTGGCCACTTTGCAGCGGGATTCCACCTCCGCCGACCTGAAGTCCGCTCAGGCGGCGCTGAACCGGACCAGCAATGACTTTGATGCCACAATCGCCTCCATCCATGCGCAGAAAGGCTCCGCCCACGGGGATGTGGCCTCGGCAGAGCGCGATCTCTCCGTCATTGATGTGCAGATCAACCAGACGCTGAGGCAGATTGTGGAGGTGCCGCGTGACGGCATCGTCCTACAGGTGGCGGCCACGGACGGCACCTATCTGCGGCCGGGTTCATTGATCTGCGTGATCATTCCGGAGACAGACAGCCGATTTGTCGAGATCTGGGTGAATGGCAACGACATGCCGCTCATCCATGCCCGCACGGAGGAGAACGGCAAAGTCATCCCTGGAAGCGAGGTGCGCCTGGCCTTTGAAGGCTGGCCGGCGGTGCAGATGATCGGCTGGCCGCAACTGGCCGTGGGCACCTTTGGTGGTGAGGTGGTCTTTGTGGATGCCACGGATGACGGCATGGGCCGCTTCCGTGTCGTCGTGGGTCCATCGGATGATGTGGTGGACCGGGGGGATGGCCAGGGCCCGGTGAAGGTGGGCTGGCCGGACAAGGACCGGTGGCTGCGCCAGGGCGTGCGCGCGAACGCCTGGGTGATGCTGAACGAGGTGCCGCTGTGGTTTGAACTGTGGCGTCAGATCAACGGCTTCCCGCCCATGATTTCCAATGCCGATGGCAAACTTGACCCCACTCAAAAATGAAGACCGCCTTCTTTGCCATGCTTTTGTGTCTGCTGCTTCCACGGGTATCAGTGGCGGATAAGCCGCTGCTGCTGGAGGAGGTGCTGGCCAGTGTGCAGACGCAGTATCCGCCATTTTTGGCGGCGCTGATCGAGCAGGACATTGCCAATGGCCGCGCGCGGCAGGCGCTGGGTGCCTTTGATCTCAATCTGAATGTCGGCGGGGCGTTTAAGCCTGCGGGTTATTATGACGGGCAGACGGGTTATGCGGTGCTGGACCAGCCGCTGCCCTTCTGGGGTGGCAATGTGTATGGAGGCTACCGGCTGAGCAGCGGCTTCCTGCCTAACTATAACAAGGACCGCACCGATTCCGACGGTGAGGCGGTGCTGGGCTTCCGTCTGCCTTTGCTGCGTGACGGCTCCATTGACCGCCGACGCGCGGCCTTCTGGCAGTCGCAGATCGACCAGGAACTGGCGGATCCGATCATCCTCCGGCAGTATCTGGACTTCATCCGCGCAGCCACCCTTTCGTATTACAACTGGGTGGCCGCCGGCCAGCGACTGAGACTGACGGAGGAACTGCTGCGCATTGCCAAGGACCGGGATTCCGCCATCGCCGAGCAGGTGAAGCGCGGTGCCTCCGCGCCGATTGTGCAGATCGACAACCAGCGTCTCGTCGTCAGCCGGGAGATCGCCGTTGTGCAGGCCCTTCGGCGGTTTCAGGCTGTGGCCATTGAGCTGTCCCTTTTCCACCGCTCCCGCGAGTTGGCGGAGCCAGTCATCAGCCCGCGTGAGCGTGTGCCCTCTGCCTTCCCTCCCCATCCCCGGCCGGAGGAAAGCCAGGTCACCGCCGCCATTGCGCGCGCGGCCATTTTTAGGCCAGAAATCCGCCGGATCGAGCTGACGATTGAGAAGAATGAGATCGACCTCCAGCTCGCCAAAAACAACATGCTGCCCAATGTGGACGTCGGCGTCGAGGCGAACCAGGCGACCGGTGGCAATCTGCCGAAGGACCTGGAGCGGACGGAGATCGAGGCGAAGATCGAATTCAAGATGCCATTGCAGCGCCGGGAGGCCAGAGGCCGGATGGAAGTGGCCGAGGCGCTGATCCAGCGGCTGATGAATGACAAGCAGTTCGCCCGCGACCGCATCGCTGCCGATGTGCGCGACAGCCACAGCGCGATCATTGCAGCTTTTGATGCCCTGTTGCAAACCCGCAAGAACATGGATCTGTCCCAGCAACTCGAAGCGGCAGAAAACGAACGTTTGAAACAGGGAGCGACGGATCTGCTGGCGCTGCAAATCCGCGAGCAGGCCACCTTTGAAGCCAAAGTCCTGGAGGTGGAAGCGCAGGCAGAATACTTCCGCGCCTTGGCAAACTTTCGCGCCGCCACGGCTGCGGATGCGCCTTCGAGTTTGGCGAGGTAGGGGTGGATTAGCGGACTGTCATGATCTGGGCGGGATGGCATGATGGGTGCTTAAACGGGTGGCACTCCAATCATCCATGCCAGAACCAGACTCTTCTGTCAGAGCACCAGCCATTTTGGCCCTGGTGCTGGGGGTGGCTGTGTCCCTGCTGCTGACTGCCATGCTGCTGGAGGAACGGGAGGATGACCGGCAGGATGAGGTGCGGCGGCTGGCTAAGGACCGGACGGAGGTGATCCGGGGGCAGATACTGCGGTCCATGGAGGTGCTGCACAGCATCGTGGCCTTTTTCGAGACGCAGGCGGAGGTGAGCCGGGCGGAGTTTGGCAGTTTTGTGGGCAGTTTTCTCACTCGCCAGCCGGAGCTTCAGGCCCTGGCCTGGGACCCTCGGGTGCCGGGCTCTGACAGGGCGGCCTGGGAGGCGAGGGCCAGGGCGGAGGGTTTTGAGGATTTTCATTTTACAGAAGAAAAGGCAGAAGGGGAGATCGTGACGGCGCAGTTAGAGGATGAATACTTCCCGGTGTTTTACCTGGAGAGCCTGAAAAAGAATGCGCCCGCGCTGGGCTTCAATGTGAAGGCGGAGCCGAGGCGGCGGGAGGCACTGGAACTGGCGCGGGACACGGGTGGAGCGCAGGCCACCGCGCCGATCCGGCTGGCGCAGGAGCAGGGTTCGCAGAGGGGCTTTGTGGTCTTTGAGCCGCTGTATGCAGGAGCGGCGGGAACGCTGGAGGAGCGGCGGGAATCGCTGGCGGGGTTTGCGACGGCGGTCTTCCGTATTGGAGACATGATTGATCTCTCTTTGGCGGATGCGCGGGAGAGCGGGGTGGCGCTGACCTTGCAGGATCATGCGGACGGATCTATGCTGTATCATCAGGCCGGCGACCGACTGGAAGGATATCCGGCATGGACGACGAGTGTCGATGTGGCGGGGCGGCGGTGGACATTGCTGTTTGAGCCGACGCGGGACTTTCTGCGGCTGCGGTCAGACTCCATGCCATGGATCACCTTGAGCGGCGGCATGGTGATGAGTCTGATGCTTTCCGGTTATCTGTGGAAAAGCGCCACGCAGACGGCGGAGGTGAAAAGGGCACAGCGGGAGTTGCTGGCGGAGGTGGGGGTGCGCAAGCTGGCGGAGGCGGCGGCAGAAGCAGCCAGCCGCGCCAAATCAGAATTTCTGGCGAATATGAGTCATGAAATTCGCACGCCAATGAATGCCATTTTGGGTTATGCGCAGATTTTAGCGCGTGACAGTGCCATGCCTCGTTTCCATCGAGATGCCGTCGCTACCATCTTAAACAGTGGTGACCATCTCCTTCACTTGATTCAGGAGATTCTGGATCTTTCCAAGATTGATGCTGGTCGTATGGAGGTGGAAAAAACTAATTTTGACCTTTCCGCCTTAGTTCGTGAATTGGGTGCCATGTTTCAGCATCCGTGCGAGGAAAAACAGATCGGCTTTCGCATAGAAGCACCTAGTTTGGAAAACACCGTGGCAGTGCAGGGAGATGAAGGGAAACTACGTCAGGTGTTGATCAATCTATTGGGCAATGCCGTCAAATTCACGGCAAAAGGGCGTGTTACACTGAGAGTTAGACTGCTGGATGGAGATGGCTGGCGTTTTGAGGTGGAAGACACTGGCATAGGCATTCCCACAGAAGCCATCCAGCGCATCTTTGATCCCTTCCAGCAAGAGACGGGATCGCGTGGCGGGACAGGTTTGGGATTAGCTATCGCACGCCGTCAGTTAGAGATTCTTGGAGGGCAGATTGGTGTTCATTCTGAGGTCGGAAAAGGTTCCTGCTTTCATGTGGAATTGGCGCTCCCAGCATCCTCTGATCATGGGGTGTCGCGTGCCACGGTTCGTGAATTAGTGCGGCTGGCTCAGGGTTATAGCGTCCGTGCGCTCGTCGTGGATGACATTCGTGAAAATCGCGAAGTGTTAGCATCCATGCTCACACTGATAGGGTGTGAAGTGGTGCTGGCCGAGCATGGTCGTCAAGCCGTGGAAGTGGTGCGTGTCTCCCGTCCCCAAATCGTCTTCATGGACATCCGAATGCCCAAATTTGATGGATTGGAAGCGACGCGTCGCATCTTAGAAGATTTCGATGCTGGCGATATCAAGATTGTAGCGACCTCGGCCTCTGCTTTAGCTCATGAACGGGAGCTTTGTCTGAAAGCGGGTTGTGATGATTTTGTTGCCAAGCCATTTCGCGCCGAGCGAATTTATGGCTGTTTGCGTCATTTGTTAGGCGTGGAATTTGAATACAAAGATGACCCGCTAAGCCCTGACCTGCGGGATTCCATTGACCTAAGCCAGATCGTTCTTCCTGAGGATTTATCCACACGGTTGACCATGGCGGCTGAGTTGCATAGCGCGACGGTTCTCAAAAGTTGTTTGTCCGAATTGGAACAACTCGGCACTGCGGGGCAGCGGCTGGCACAACATCTGCGCGGTTTTTTGGCTAGCTATGACATGAAAACCATTCAGCGAATCATTGCACAAATTCCGACCTCATGACTCGTGCCCGCATCCTTATTGCTGATGACACCTCAGCCAGCCTATCACTGCTCAGTCATGTGCTGGAGCCTGAGGGCTATGAAATTCTGGCTGTATCCAGCGGTAAGGATGCCCTGAAACTGGCTGAGCGCGCGAAACCAGACCTCATTTTACTGGATGTCATGATGCCGGGGCATGATGGATTTCATGTATGCCGCACCCTAAAGACGGAGGAAATTACGCGGGACATTCCTGTCATTTTTATCACCAGCCGCAATGAGACTGCCAGTGTACTAAATGGCTTTCGCATGGGGGCCGTGGATTACATCGTCAAACCGTTTCAGCCTGAAGAAGTCGTTACCCGTGTCGCCACACACCTAAAAATCAGTCGCCTCACAAGGGAACTTCAGCAGCGTAATCAAGAGCTTGAGGCTGAAGTCAAACGTCGGCAAGAGGCAGAAACCTCCCGAGATAAAGCCAAACAGCGGCTGTCCACCCTAGCTTCCCGAGAAGCGGAGCGTTGGGGGTTGGCTGGATTTGTGGGTAGCAGTGCCCACATGAAACGGATTCTTGCCGATATTGAAAGGCTACGTCAGTTTGCCAAAACGAGCGTCTTGATCACTGGGGAAAGCGGCACGGGTAAAGAGCTTGTCGCACGGGCTTTACACTTCCACAGCCCGCGTGCTGAGGCTCCATTCATCCCGGTTAATTGCGTGGCTGTTCCCGCAGATTTATTGGAATCATTATTCTTTGGGCATGTGAAAGGAGCCTTCACCGGGGCTACCGCAGATCGTAAAGGCTACTTCGAACTTGCGGATGGAGGCACCTTATTTCTGGATGAAATCGGCGACATGCCGGCGGCGCTTCAAGCCAAATTGTTACGCGTCTTAGAAGATGGCGAAGTGACTCCCGTTGGGGCCACTAAATCTCACCGTGTGGATGTGCGCGTTCTTAGTGCCACCAACGCAGATCTTTCGGCCAAGATCATGACGGGTGATTTTCGCCAAGACCTCTACTATCGGCTGGCTCGTTACACAGTAGAGACGGCACCCTTGCGTGAACGTGCGGAGGATTTGCCTCCATTGGCGGAGTATTTCCTCAAAGTCTTTGCCGCAGAAATGGGCATGCCTGCGCCATCCTTAGATGACTCAGCTTTGAACATGCTCACACAGCATCCCTTTCCTGGCAACGTGCGGGAGTTGAAGAACGCCATGGAGCGTGCGCTTATTTTGAGCGGCGGGAAAACAGTGAAGCGAGAGCACTTGCAGCTATTTGATATGGCGGTTCAATCGCCAGCCAGCGGGGGAAAACAGACGCAGCGTGAAGCTCTGGACAATATGCCCATGAATCTTGAGGCAGCCGAACATACTTTGATACAGCGAGCCCTAGAACAAACGGGCGGCAACGTGACCGAAGCCGCCCGTCTATTGAATGTGAACCGTAGCCGGATTTATCGCCGTATGCCTGCCGGGAAGTAGCTGACCCCGCATCGGCTTCTATCAATTAGCTATTGGTTGAGATAAAACATCCTCAAGGGTCTTGAGCAGTGCCTCCGGTTGATCCCACATGATGCAGTGGAGGCTATCGTTGATCTGTGTGAGTTGGGTGCCTTTTAGACCTGCGTAGGCACTGACGTAACGTTCCTTCAAGGATGCTTCGGAGATCGGCATCGTTTGATCGAAGGCGTAGATGACCGTTAGCGGACAGGTGATGGCTTTCAGCTCGGGTCTGGTATCATAGGCAATGAGTTCAGCCAGATATTGGGCGTAGATTTTTCGGTCAGAGTCCATGGACCATTTGAGGAGCAGGTCTTTTTTGTCTTGGCCTTTGGTGAAGGTTCCAATGACGGAACTGGCCTGCACTTTGATCAGGGCATCAGACATGGTGGACATGTATTTCTGGATCGCTTTGGCCTGAGGCTTTATTTGTTCCGAGTTCGCCTGCGGATTGAAGTTCAAGCTAAAGAAGGGCAGGGCGTCAATGACGACCACTTTACTCATGAGGCTTGCCTCTTTACCTGCCATCATCATGACAGCCAGTCCACCCATGGAGTGACCGATGAGAACAGGCCTATTGAGCTTTTCCTCTCGGATA
Source organism: Prosthecobacter sp. (assembly GCA_025869455.1). Lineage (GTDB taxonomy): Bacteria > Verrucomicrobiota > Verrucomicrobiia > Verrucomicrobiales > Verrucomicrobiaceae > Prosthecobacter. Next base: position 386 of record JAOZVT010001189.1, on the reverse strand, counting down.
TAGCGCAGGAGTTCATCCCGTAGGGTATCCAGACAGCTACTGGGTATAGGCTCAGGAGCAGGGGTCCCTGCGAAACCCGCCATCCTGACGACATGAAGCCGAAATCGCGATTGGAGTTTTTCAACTATCCCTGACCATATCTCTGGGGAGCATGCGAAACCGTGGATCAACATGACGTCCGGCCCGTTGCCCTCCACTTGGATGGAGAGCTGGTCAGACTGGAACGCAGCCCCCTGGGTGGTGAGCAAAAGCCAGATACCCAGGACCGCTGAGAAGAGATAGATTTTCATGGGGCTCGCTAGACTAAAGGTGCCTCGTTAGCCTCCACAGATACTTTAACGCATGGCTTCCAGTCGCTTCTTCAGAATGTCTTTCTGACTCAGACC
>JAOZVT010001188.1 GCA_025869455.1 Prosthecobacter sp. | reverse complement strand
TCTTGCAGGGTAGATTCCAGAAGAAGCGTCACATTCAGCTTTTCACCGATGACACCCTCGAAGCGTCTTCCTGAATCCAGGCGCTCCTCGTCCTGCGCACGCAGGAGGCTGAAAGAACCAAGAACAATCAAAAGGAGGGCCGCGAGTTTCATGGATAACAAAAAGGAACGCCTTAGCATCGAATCCATTCGTGATCTGGCACTGTCTTTCCCCCTGGAGTGTGAAAACTGTCTGTCAGAATTTAGCCGACCTTGTCCAATGCGTTCGGCTCGCTAATGTCCCCGTCCTATGGCACTCAAGGCCACCATCCACAAAGCCAACCTCGATATCTCAGACATTGATCGGAATGTCTATAGTGAGCATAATCTCACGCTAGCACGGCACCCCTCTGAAACAGATGAGCGAATGATGGTCAGATTGCTGGCTTTTGCCCTGAATGTGCCGTCTAACAATGACCAAGGGACGCTGGAATTTGGCAAGGATATGTGGGAGCCAGATGAAGCCTGCCTCTGGCAAAGGGATCTGACGGGATTGATCGTACACTGGATCGAAGTCGGCCAGCCTGATGAAAAACGCATCACGCGCCTATGCAGTCGTGCGGGTCGTGTCACCATTTACAGCTTCAGTTCCAGCACCGCCACATGGTGGGCAGGCATCGCTGGTAAAATGACGCGGTTGCGTAACCTAACTGTCTGGCAAATCCCAGCCGAACAAAGCCAGCAATTGGCTGCAATGACGGCACGCTCCATGAACATCCAAATCACGCTACAAGATGGTGCCCTGTGGGTCGGCAATGGAACCGAATCCGTGGAGATCACCCTACAACGCCTGCATGGGCAGGACTGAAACCCTTTAGGCCGGATTTAACCGCCAAAGGGTGAAGTTCAGGGCCGTGGCAAAAGTGACCCAGGTAAGGTACGGAACGAAGAGAAGACCTGCGGTTTTCTGTACACGCCCGAAACTGATCAGCGTAACCAGAATGGCGAGCCAAAGTGCAATGATGACGATCAACGCGATACCGATCTGATGTGCCCCGAAGAAGATGGGCGTCCACACCGCATTCAGCGCGAGCTGGCTAAAGTACAGGCTCAAAGCCGTGCGCTGTTGGGCAAAGCCGCCTTTTTTCCAAACCAACCACGCCGCCGTCGCCATCAGGCAGTATAGGAGCGTCCAGGCTGGCCCAAATATCCAGGCGGGAGGATTCCATGTCGGCTTACTCAAGGCTGCATACCAACTCCCAGGCAGGGAAAAAGCCCCCAAAGCTGGTGCACAAAAGGTCAGCAAGACAAAGCCCAGGAGGGCGAGCCAGGAGGGAAATTTAGACGATGCGCTCATACACGTGATGATACGCAGGTAAAGCCCAAGAAGGACACTCCTCAATTCAACCCAATATGCTGCCGACCACTTTCATGGTGGCCGCCTGTCGCTCATGAACAAAAGCCATGGCCTTTTTGACTTTGCCCAAAGCGGCTGGGTAATCGGCTTCGATTTGGAAAAGTGTCTCAGCCATTTTTTCAGCAGAGGTTTCGTCAAATTCGAGCAACCACTCACCGAGTCCAATGTCCTTAAACATCCAGCATTTAGGGCTGTGGAATTCAGAATAGGTGTGAATGATCGGCGTGCCATTGGCCAGCGCGATGATCGGCGAATGAGGCTCATGACAGACGATGGTGTGCGCCCGCGCAAAGACAGAAGCCGCCTCATCCGCATTCCAAAAGGTTTCGAGGCTCACCACGTTCTTTTGAATCTCAGGCGGCAGCAGGTCATAGATCAATCGTTTGTTATGCACCATTTCCTTTTTTACCTCAGGAGCAATGAGCACCTTGTAGCCCGTCTTTTGTACCCAGCGCGTGACGAGTTCCCGATATTTAGCCGCGCGGCGTTCATCGTCAGCAATCATCTGCGGTGTTGGGTGCAGTGGATTGAGCGGCGGATTGTCCACGCCTTCATGTTTGGCCGTGTGCGTGCGCAGTTGCAGCGTAATGAATTTGCGGGCTTCTAGGCCAAGCTTTTTCATGGTGGCAAGACCGCGCGCGTCATCTCGCACATCAATGCCAAAGCAACCGTCTGGGCCGAACTCCAGCACCGGCGTTTTAACCCCAGCGTTTTTGAGGATCTCCAAAGTTTTGGTTTCCCGGCAGTAAATGAAGGCAGCATCGTTGAGCAGCTTGATGCGAGCCTCAGCGCCTTTTCCTTCCACCATGCTGGGGAAAAAGGACTGCCCATAGAGTCCGTATGGCTTTCCTGCATCACGGCAATATTCCATGTAATCCGTGTTCTGGCCCATGCCAGAATTGTGAATGAAGAGATCACCATCTGCGATCACTTGGCGCAAGGTTTCGTCTTGATCCGTTTTACCTGTGAGCTTGCCCTGAATGATCCGAACCTTGGGGAAGCGGTGGCGCAGCATGGACTCGACACGCTCATCCAACTTAGACGCCCATAACACGACATGTACTTC
>JAOZVT010001187.1 GCA_025869455.1 Prosthecobacter sp. | reverse complement strand
GGAGCTACGGCCTGGCAGCCGCTGGATATGAAGTCTGGCAGTGATGAAGCCGTACACACAGATAGCATCACTGCCGAATTGACGCCGCTACGCAGTCCTGCCGAATTGCCACCGATTCATCCGATGAACTGGTTGATCGTGATTGAAGAAATTCCGCAGGATTAAGCCCCATTTCTTATGTGCTCAGCTACTCAGACTAACCATATCCTTGGCCAAATTGCAGCCGCATTTCCAGAGCGCGAAATTTCAGATGTACAAGTGCGCACAGGAGGTTTGATCTATCTACATACCAATCGTGGTCTTGAGATTGCGGACTCGTTTGGCATCCAAGACAACGAAGCCGTAGCACGTCTAGCCGAAGCCTTGTACCTGCGTCAGTCTGTAGAAATCTGGACGGATAACACAGCTGGAAGCACGGTGGACCGAATGTGGGAACTGGTGCGGGCGCGACGTGTCATTGATTTTAGCTGTGAGGAAGGTGCTCTGGGGTCTCCCGTCCGTATGCGTGTGCAGGTGCATTTGAGCGAACATGGAATGGGTGTGACGTGTCGTTGGTTACGCGCAAAAATTTCCCAACTTGAAACCCTGGGCATTGACCCGTTGATTTCTGATAGCTTGCGGGAGCTGATGCAGCGCCGATTTGGCCTGGGGCTGATCACGGGCCCCACAGGATCAGGGAAGTCCACAACGTTGGCGGCCATCCTGGATTGGGTGCGCAGGAATTTTCAAAAGCATATTGTGACGATTGAAGACCCGATTGAGTATCGTTACGACACAACGATGGATGACCCAAACCAACCCGGTCTGCGCATTCCAGCCCCATCACTCGTGTCTCAGCAGGATGTGGTTAGGCATACTCTTTCGTATCAGAGCGGACTGAAAGAAGTGCTGCGTAAGACACCTAACATCATTTTGATCGGAGAAATTCGTGATCGTGAGACGATGGAGACCTGCATTGAAGCCGCCCAAACGGGGCACTTTGTGCTCTCCACACTGCACACGCGAGGAGCCGTGAAGACGATCGACCGTATCTTGGAGTTTTTCCCGAAAGAGCAGCAGTCTGGCATCCTCCACCGCCTGAGTGAGACTTTAACCTTTGTGCTTTCACAGGGTTTGCTCACTGGATTCAATGGTCGTGTGCTGGTCACCGAGTATTTGCAGAATACCAATGAAGCGGTGGCTGCCGGGATGCGCGCCTACGATGGCAGCGCCACATCATTGGCAGATGCCCTGCGCTACAAAGGTAACTTACGCTGGGATCAAAGCCTGATGAGCCTCTATCGCAATGGACAGGTTTCTGAAGAAGTCTTCAATGCCAACTTGTTAGGGTAATCTTTCGAGACTCTCCTGCAATATAAGCAAAAAAATTTGCGGGCTGATGATCCGAATGCGGATCAAAAAGACGCATGTCGGTTTGCATGAAAACTCATCTGACCGCTGCCGTCATTCTCACCCTTACCCTATCCTCCTGCGCCACCTACACTACCCCGGGCCGTCCGGCGGACATGGCTACTTTTACGGACCCCAAAGTGAAGAAGGCCTATGTGGCCCGACCCGCGATCCGATTTCCAGCAAATATTGCCATCGTGCGGGTGCAGGAAGGTGGCTACCGTTCTGCCGATAGCAAAGGGTACGGAGAAGGTGCGTACAGTGTGGTCACAACACGCGACTTGGAAAAGGACGGAGACATTGAAACGATTGCGAAGTTACCAGGCATTGAGGGCGTCGTGGCTCTGAATCGTTTGCTACTTCCAAGCACCCTCAACAGCGATGCCGACTTACGCGAAGCGGCAGCAAAGCTCCAGGCGGATGCGCTTTTGATCTACACGGTAAGTACGGAATTCCGCAGTGATGCTGTATTGCCCCCTCTAACTGTCCTTTCTTTAGGTCTGCTCAACCTCGATAAATATCGGGTCAATTCATCTGCCTCAGCGGTGCTCATGGACACCAAGACGGGCTATATCTATGGAGCAATCGAAGAAGGCAGTAACAAAACGAGTGGTGCGTTTATTTTTGATGGCTCGGATGCCGCCAGAAAAAATGCGGAGCGTGAAGCCTATCAAAAGATGCTGACTTCGTTTGGTCCCTTTTGGCAGCGGATTTACACACGCTATCGTTGATCCACCGATATCATTTATCAGACACAGGCTGTGCGGAAATGGTCTTGCTGATCATGCCACTGATACGGTTTAGCAGCTTGGCATGATCCTCGAGTTCTTCCTTGCGAATAGGAGGAATATTTTCCCACCAGCCTTCGTTTTGCGCAGCACTGCGTATGGTATTGTATTTTGTTAGGCAGCGCTTCATTACATCCTGATAGGATGCAATGGCTTGGCTATCCCGTTGCTTATTTTCGGGCCGAAGTTGATCATTAAGAAGAGTGATAGCAGCCCCAGCGCCGGACAGTGTGTCAGAGAGGCTGGCCGCATCACGCAGGCCATACGCCATGGCTTGTTTGGATAACGCT
>JAOZVT010001186.1 GCA_025869455.1 Prosthecobacter sp. | reverse complement strand
AAAGCTCCCGTTAGCATAACGCCAAGTGAAAATTTGGGGGTTACAAAAGCAGATATAGAAGCAAGTGGTTATTCAGAGGTGATAGTTATCGTTGTTGTTTCGGTTGCATCCATTGCTTTGCTGTTTTTGGTGCTGCGGAACAAATTTACCCGATCGTGAGGTATTGCAAATTGGAGTTTGGATTTGGTCAAGCGAACGGAGGCGGGAGACTGCCAGTTGGAGGCCCAACTGGCCTACTTTGAGGTGGCCGCTAAGTCGGTTAGTTGCGCTGCAACTGACGGTGGGTGCACAAGTGAAAATCTCCAGACTTAGGTGTTACTTTCTTGACGTGTGGTAGTGGCTTGGGGCAACATTCGGGGTGCAGGGTTCCAGCCTCTATCAAACGATTCAGAAACACGCTATCCTGGGGGGGAAGGTATGATGAAACCGCCTACACGTTTTTTATTTGTTGTTCTGTTTGTTACCTTCAGCCTGAGCATTTTGGGATCTGGGCAGGTTTTTGGCAGGAGCACAATGTCAGTAACTCAAGTTAAACTTTCCGAGGCGACTTCCATTCTTAAAGTATTTGAAAAGCAGGTAGGACGGTGGCCGGGATCTTGGGCGGAGGTTGATGGGCACTTTGACTTATCTGTGTGGGAGTCTCGGAGGGTGCATGATGAAATCACCCAGACTTATGTCTTACTGCCTGAAATCTCTGGACGTATCACGGCCAGAAGTAGCGGAGGCTATACTTATGATTCGACCCTCTTGATGGTGATGAGTAGCCCAGTTACGCGTAGTACAGCATTCTCCTCAAACGAATTAGGGAGATGGGCATTATGGAGAACGAAATCCAATTCGATTTCAACCATGTGGCACCCAGAAGAGGAGATAAAGGCATTCAGTGCTTGGCCCGCAGTGCAGCATGAAATTGATATTCACAATTCAAGGTTAAAGGAGAATTTAGGATCATCATTAAATACAAACCAAGGAGCTAATCTGCCTGAATCAGACTTAATCGAATCAAAAGCCCGTGGTTCTCTATCTTTTAAGAGTATCGGAGATTGGCGAGCTCTCTGGCAAAAAAAGGTTCCTTATTTGGGTGTAGCGATAGCAATGGCAGCCGCTGTGCTAATCATTTACCTTTTTCGAAGGTTTAAAAAATGAAGGAGCTTTAACGAGGCACTTCCGGTTAGGCCATCAGGGGCGGGTGCATCTCGAAGCGGGGGATGCTGGCGCAAACGGGGCGGCCCTGGGTGGTGGTGCCGAAGAAGGAGCCGTTGGCGGTGCTCTCGGCTTTGATCACGTGATAGGAATTGTAGCTGAAGGTCTGGCCGGGTTCCAATTTGGGGAATTGGCCAACGACTCCATCGCCTTCGACGACGAGGGTGTCGCCATCGGTGTCACGCACGATCCATTTGCGACCGAAGATATTGACGGTCTCTTCAGAGTCGTTGTGAATGGAGACGTGATAGACGAACGGATGCGGACGATCTGGTGGCGCCGGACGTGTGGGATCATACTGCACCTCATCCACGGTGACGGAGAGGCCAGTAAGATGTTCGAAGCGCACGTTCATGATGCGGAGAGAGTAGATGGTGACGGTGAAAGGTCAAGGGGCGGTCAAGGCGAGGTTGAGTGTGGAAAATGGTGTGGTATTTGGGTAGTTCGCCACGTTTCTCTTTTGGGACTTCCCGGAAACTCCAGCATGAAGCACAGGCATCTTGCCTGTGTCTGAACAGCCGAGACGGCTGTTCACCATAAAAATGAGTTTTCGGAAGTTTCTCTTTTGTCCTTTGTGATATCCACCATGCCAACTTCTCCCCCACTCATCCTGACCATTGCGGGTTCTGACTCTTCCTGCGGGGCAGGGGTGCAGGCGGATTTGAAGGCTATATCTGCCCTCGGCGGTTATGGTCTGAATGCTCTGACGAGTGTGGTTTCAGAAACGCCGGGCCGAGTTTCCCTGGTGCGTCTGCTGGAGGCGGACTTTGTGGCGGATCAGATCCGGGTTTTGTTTGAGGGCTTCCCCATCGCTGCGGTGAAGACGGGGATGCTGGGTGGTCACACGCAGGTGGAGGCGGTGGTGAATTGCTGGCGTACGCTGGTGCCTGCGGGCACGCCGCTGGTGGTGGACCCGGTCATGGTGGCGACGGGTGGGGGAAAATTGCTGGAGGATGACGCGATAGAGGCGGTGCGCAGGCAGTTGCTACCCTTAGCGACGGTGATCACGCCGAACATGGATGAGGCGGCGGTGCTGTGGAATCGGCCTGTGACGACACGGGAGGAGATGGTGGCCTGTGCGCAGGATCTGGCGGCGGAGTTTGGCACGGCGGTGCTGCTGAAAGGCGGGCACCTGACGGGGGCTGCGGCAGATGTGCTGTGCGCGGCGGATGGTTTGACCTGGCATGAGGCACCGCGTACACCAGGGGTGCAGACGCATGGCACGGGCTGCACGTATTCGGCCAGCATTGCTACGGGTTTGGGGCAGGGTTTGCC
>JAOZVT010001185.1 GCA_025869455.1 Prosthecobacter sp. | reverse complement strand
CGCCGCCCTGCTTCCAAGCGTCTTCTGCGGCTTTATAGGTGGGGCAATGGGCGCAAGGCTCGCACGCTCGCGGATACCGTCTGGACTCGATTCCCCTCAGGTAAGCACCACTACTTGGCACAAATGGCCTTTTCGGTTCTTTTCCTGGCTTTCGTTCCTGATGCTTGCCTCGCCTCTTGTTTTTCTCGGGCGCGAACCCAAGATCGATCCTCCACCAGTGGTCGTGGCAAAACCCCAGCCGGTTCCGGCTCCAGTTCCGCCCCCCTTCCGATACGAAGTTCCGGCGGAGCTTCGTGAATCAATCTTTAACCAGTTTCGGGTCAGCTTTGTCAAAACTGTTGGGAACGTAGCAGACAACAAGGCGATGAGCTTGTCGCCAGATGGAAGACTTTTTGCCTACTGTAGCCAGGGAGATAGCAACCCCCGTATCACGGTTTTCAATCTGCATACATTCAAAGAAGTGACAAATTTCATCGTCCCGGAACATCCGACCGATTCTCTTGTCTGGTCACCGGACATGAAACGGCTTGCCTGCTTTTGTCCCGGTCGGTCCGCCTCCGCTTCGCTGTGGGTTTTTTCATTGGAAGACGGACTTGCCGTAGAGCTTCCTCGCCCTCCAGAGACTGATATTCCGGTGGGCGACTTTTTCTGGTGGTCGGAGGAGGAAATTGTCTTCTTCCCTCCCGATGAAACGCCTCTTGTATTCCGTCTCGACTCTCTCGAGTTGGGGCCTCTTGATGAATCAAAATACTTCGCGGACAAAAGCGAACAGGAAAAGAAGCGCTGGATTGATGGTCCACGTTTTGAACTCCCTAGTTCCCAGCACTGGCGGTTCGGCATTGCAGCGGGTGTCCTCTCTGATCAACCGCCGCCCAGAAAGAACCAGGACGCTGCCTGGCAATGGAGCCAGAAGTTTTTCTGCGCGTTCTCAGATCCGCATTCCCCTCGCCATCACCTCCTGACAGACCTACCTGTGAACAACGGCATGAAAGTCTTCTGTGCCCCGGACGGGTCCAAGATCATTCGTGCCATGAATGGGCAGGCCGAGGTGGCCTATCTGAAAATGAGCGAACCAGCAAAAGAAATCATAGAAGCCGAGATGCCCGTTCCAGAATCTGCCCTGATACCAGGAGCTGAGGACCGTCAACTATGTGCGTTCGTCTATGCCCCACTTATCAATCCGCTCAACGGCCTGACAGTTGGACCTGACCATCGTCGCATCAAGGCCTTGCTGAGACTCGTCGAATGGAAGTCAGGCAAGGCAAGCTTTGTCCTCTGCCACTCAACGAAAACCATTAATGCCGCAGACGTCGTTGCAACGCTCCACACTTGGTCCGAAGGATCTATGATTCCATGGAGGCCGCTTCCAGGTGACGACTGGTGGACGCCGATAGGACGTCACTCAAAAGCGGATGCTTTGCTATCCGCCATTACATCCCTGGAGCCCATGGAATTTCCGCAGGCACTGGCTGCGGAGCCCAACGGGTCCTCGCACCTCGTGGTCGCCGCCAAAACACTCTTCGTGAAGTCCGCTTCGGAGGCCAGAGTCAGGTCGTTCCTGATTGATCACCACAGCAAGGCAACCCAAGGCGACCTTGCAGGTCTGCTCGCCAACTACGCCGAGACCGTGGACTTTCTCGACAAAGGCAACATCAGCCGGGATCACATCGGCGCTGAAGAATCCGCGCATCGAGTAAGATGGCCCAAAGGCGAGGAAGTCGTCCAAGGGGACATCCACGTTTCCCGTGAAGGCTCCCTCTGGCGTGCTTCTTATACCATGATGTTCCGCAATGAAAACAACGCGGGCGGCTGGCAAAAGGGCCTGGTGGACCTCACTCTCGATGTGTCCGTATCGCCCGACGGGATGCGTATTGTTGCTCAGAAGGCCGTTGTCCGGGATGTGCAGGAAGGAGGTTCGCCACCTGCAGCATCTCGTGCTGAGCCAGCCCACCCCACGCCTCCGCCTGTCAAAGTCCGACTTCCGTCGCCAGTGTGGACCACTTCAACAACGGGGACTTTAGGCACGGAAACACTTGTGGTTCATGATGCCGTTCACTTCAAAAACGGACGCGCCACCCTCCACCGGACCTACCGTATTTTTGTCAGTCCACAAACACCCAAAAGTGTGGCGTCCAAATTTCCGAATGGGCTTATCTGCATGATGACGGCTGAACTGGAAGGTTCTCTCACACAGACCGCACCTCAGGAGGTTGAGATGCATTGTAGTGTTCTGGGATGGCTCAGAACACCAGATGCCAAAGCAGGAGAGTTTAACGCCCTCTGCGGAAGCAATGCTGAAAGAACTGTGGGGACAGTATTAAAATTCCGATTCGAAGGCGAGGAGCTGATCGAAAGGCAATACGGTCACCGAATGAAGCTGGTTCGGAAGTAGCCTTCAAAGGAATGCCCCCTACAAAGGGTCTTCATTGCGCAATGGCTGAGAGCGTTGCAGTTCCTTTCAAAATAAGGACTCCGTACC
>JAOZVT010001184.1 GCA_025869455.1 Prosthecobacter sp. | reverse complement strand
TTCGGTTTGCTCTTCAATAGCATCGACGATTGACTGCAGCACTGGCTGTTCATGTTGAACGTGGGCCAGAACTACCTCTCGCAGCAGGTCCTGAAAGTTTGACCGCGGCTTGTAGCCTCGGATGTAGGGAAGTCCAAGTTGGTCCAAAACCGCCGAGATGTTTTGATGCTTCATCTCGATTGAGCCCTTGCTGCGGGCGCGGAGCCCTTGACGCAGCAGTTCGTTGTGTTCGGATTTGTTGAAAACCTGTCCGGTTGCTTCGAGACATAACATCTCGAAGTAATCGCGCACGGTCGCTTCCACCTCGTCTCGCGTCCAATCCTGGCCGATTCTGACAACCTCAAATCCCAGATTGCTCAACAGGTGTTCTACAGTGGTCTCGCCCCCACTGAAGTCAGTTGCGCTCAGGTGACCTCGTTCCGGAAAGGCGTAGCCATGGGCGGCGCCGACAACAGCTTTGGAATCGTAGAGGCGACCGTTTTGCGGGTCACGCAACATGTACTCGCGGGCTTTACCGAAGCCGTATTTATCAAGGAAATTGGTACGGCCGATGCGGTCATATTCGGTCATGGCTGCACGGATTGCAGCCGGGTCACGGATGTCCTGAATGCTCATGGCGTCGCTCTCATCAGAGCGACCAGGTTACCCGATGTCATAGAGATGCAACAGTGAGCTCCAAAAGCATGAAGCCCATGTTGGCTATCTGGAGTTGAAGTTGCCCCTTTTTTGGTGGACACCCGACCCTTATGGGAGAAGGCGTCCGAGATGCCGAAGACAAGAGCGCCGTACCCGGCGGAATTCCGCCAACAAATCATCGAACTTGAATCTCCAGCAGCTTCGCTCCGCCGTCCCAGCCAAAAAGCTCTTGACCATCTTGAGCTTGAACTCTGTTTGGTACTTTTTCATGAAACCCTTTGAAGTTTGTCCAACTTCTGGGGGGCAGTTCAAACCCGGGGCGCTTCAAATTGGCTATTTGGGGCCGATACGCCTGTAACGGCCCCTTTCAACAACGGTAGCGCTTATTAATTACAATACTTCATGGTAACAGGCTCCCCGGGAACAGTACGACTACCAAACCTGATCGCGTACTCGGGGCTATTAACGAACTCCTTTGCCAAATGATGGTAATTGGTGTTGTCCAAGACTACTACATTGTGCGCAATGCCGTCCGCCTCCCCTTTTCTTACGAGTACATGTTTGTATAAATTAGCGACCTGCTCGACGCCCGGTTTGTTTTGCGCAAAATCTCTTACATGCTCGTCACTTCTTACAATATCGAGCACCATTTCCCTAACCGACATTTGATTGTTCGTTAGTGCTGCAACTCGGTATGTCAATGCGCTACGATCGGCCGGTCTCTCGAGTATCAGCTTGTAAAGCGCCGTTATCACAGTAGTTGCATCGACGCACCGCGGATGAGGGGGGGGCGGCTGCTCTATGGCGGGCCTATAAATTTCGGGCAAGGTAAGCTTTCCGGAGCCAATTATTGGACCAGGGGACGTATTGATGACCGCTGAAACAGCTTTGTCATCCGTACGGGTGCAGCGAACACGATGAGTGCTGTTGGAAACAGTCGTCGGTATGTCGCCGCAGCGGAAATTAGGACTAGCGCTAAATTCCTTAGGCTTCGTTACAGGAGCGTGCTCCGTATCGTAGGAATTCCAGTGAAGGGCTAAAATAACTTCACGTGGATCGTGCGTTCGCTCCAACCAGACATGCAAGCCTCTTGAGTCAAGACATTTATTAAAAGCCTCGACAATATCTTTATTGATCGTTTGCATGTGGTATTTAACTCGATTCTTAAGCGACTGATCCTTTTTCACGCTTGCGCAGAAGCTTGACTGCCACTGAGAGTATTGCTGTGAGTCTGAATCGAACCCCAGCTTTACTGGAAGACCCTTCAAAGGGAAGGCAAGTGACGAACCGAAGCTATCTGACTCGCTCGCTGTAGAGAACTTTTTGTCGCAGAACCACTGCGAGAACGCCACTTCAGATTCGGAACCGCTTTCGGAAGATCTGATGTCATATATACCATTCTCAAAGATTGCGGAACAGTCTTGACCCGCTGCTGGAAGTACAGCGCAAAAAACCAGCAGTGCGAAGACGATTTTTTTCATGCTTGCTATCCTTTCCATCGATCGGTTTTAAACACGTAGCCATAATGAACGGAGTTTAACGAAACAAGGAACTGCAAAAAAAAGTATTCGAACCGCAAACTAAATCCGCTTCTTTTGGCGCTGCTGCTTGGCAGTTGTTAAGCATAACCGACTCCCCGGGCTACGTCTTGAATCGCCCCGGGTTTGAACTGACCCCCAGAAGTTGGACAAACTACGAGGGTTTCATGAAAAAGTACCAAACAGAGTTCAAGCTCAAGGTGGTCAAGTGGAGTTGAAGTTGACCCTTTTCGGTGGACACCCGACCCTTATGGAAGGCGGCCTCAAATCTGAAGTGCAACACCCTTTGCGGTAAGGTGTTCCCATGTCA
>JAOZVT010001183.1 GCA_025869455.1 Prosthecobacter sp. | reverse complement strand
CCCTGGGCGGGCAAGGTGCCAATCTAGTATTCGCTGGGCAGCATCAGCACGTTGTCTGTGAAGTAGAAGGCAATTTCGTCGAGAGGGAAGTCGGTGAACTCGATTCCCTTGGAAAAGACGATTTGTGAATTGCCGTCTTCACAGGCAAGAGTGGCTGAATGGTTGGGGCTGACCTTCAGCTTCCAGACCTGGAAGCTTTCGGCTTTAACGGCCCGGATGGATTGAGCGAAGGCGATTTCATCGAGCAGCCAGTAGGCTCCTGCGGATTCAGCGACGTGCTTTGCGCCATCTGTGTAGAGCACGTTTCGTGCGATGCTGTGGCGGTACCAATGTTCGGTGCCGGTGAACTGGCTCAATTCAGCTTTAGTGAGTGTTTTCTGCGTCATAATTTTGCTCCGTTTGTTTTGTTTTCCCCACTGCGGGGGCGACGGTGCAAAGGCGGAGGCCAAGAGGCTGGCGGTCATGCCCCCAACACGGGAGCGTAGCGAATGGAGCGGGCCGGGGGTTGACGGTCAGACGGCTTCTGCCATATCCCGAGCCATCACCCCGCAATGTGAACAAAACACGAGAGCAAAGCGCAGGATATCGAAATGCTGACTGGCAGTGAATCGGCACTTCCTGGTAGCGTTTCAAAAAGCGGCGCTAGGAGCTGAACTGATTAGCCGAGCCGAATAGCTGGACTGCGCCATGTGAAGGCGAGGGCGTTACGGGAGACCTCCCGTTCGAAAGGGTAGCGCCGCACAGCGTAGGCGCGAGGGAAAGGCTTTTCCCTCCAATGGGTGCTGAAAATTTGCAATTCACCAGAAAAGATAATAACATGGAATTCAATGCTAATTTAATGAGATTCACAAATGACGATTCACATTCAGGACATACACCCGCTGACAGAATTTCAGCGTAACGCCAAGGCGCATCTTTTGCGGGTAAACAAAACTGGCCGACCAGAGGTATTAACGGTCAATGGAAAGGCTGAAGCCGTGCTACTGGGCAAACGCTCTTATGAGAAAATGATCGAGGCTATGGAAGAACTGGAGACGCTTAAATCCATTCGTCAGGGCCTTACAGATATGGAAGCCGGAAAGACGCTTTCTGCCGCTGATGTGCATCAAACATTGCGAGGGTCTTGAGCTTCCGTGGTTCAGAGCAGTCTTTTCAGGAGGGATATCCATAAAGATACCCGATTATATCCATATTTCGGTGGCTTTTCGATTGGCATCTCCTCAGCAATGCTTATCAGGGCTGAAGCTGATCCATTATGCATGGAATTTGGATAAATTTTCTTCCAATCTGGAAGGCGGTTTGGTTTAATAGGGAAAAGGTGAAATGAATAAACTGGATGTTTTACGAAAACACCTAAAGCCTGGGGTGGTTTATCGTCGTGAAGACCTGGCGAGTTGGTCAACTGCCGTGGACCGACACATCAAAGAACTTGTCGCCTCGGGTGAGTTGGTGAAGCTCGCTCCTGGTTTGTATTTGCATCCGAAGCAAACGGCATTTGGCAAAGCGCCTGCTGATAATGCCAGTGTCGTTGCTGCGTTTCTGAAAGATGACCGTTTCTTGATCACATCCCCTAACGCCTATAACACCCTGGGAGTCGGAACAACGCAGCTATACAACGAAACCGTGGTGTATAATCACAAACGCCACGGGCATTTCACGCTGGGAGGCCGCAGTTTTGAATTCCGTCGCAGGCCGTCCTTTCCGAAAAAGATCACTGCGGAATTCCTGCTGGTTGATTTGGTGAACAATCTCGATCAACTGGCCGAAGATGGGGCAGCCTTGCTATCAAGGGTCAAGGAAAAGACCAAGCAGGTGAATCGCCCAGCGCTACGTCAAATCGCCCATGAATTTGGCAAGGTGCGCACACGCAAGTTTTTCGATGCTGCGATGATGGAGACGGTTTGCTGAGACCGTGAGTGTTGACTTCTTGAATCAAAGAGGTGTTGACATTTGTTCGCAAATTTGCTAACATCTAGCAATTGAGGAGATAATGTGGCGCATACCAAAGTCGTTTTTTATAAAGAGGAGGATGGAACCGTTCCAGTGTTGGAATGGTTGGATGGCATTCCCGTGAAAGCACAGTTGAAATGTTTGGCTAAAATCGAACGATTACGGGAGGAGGGGCATGAGTTGCGGAGACCTGAGGCTGATTTGCTCAGAGATAAAATTTATGAACTGAGGGCCAGCTTTCAGGGAATTCATTACCGTGTTTTATATTTTTTCCACGGCAATCTGGCTGCTGTGGTGTCCCACGGAATCGTCAAGGAAGATCGTGTTCCTCCGTTGGAAATCACGCATGCTATAGAACGACGCAAAAATTTCGAACTCAATCCGAAGGCACATACATACGAGGAGGAATAATATGAGAAAGGCAAAGAACAAAAGGATTACTGATGCAGTTGAAATTCTCCAAAGGCGTCTTGTTGCTGGTAAG
>JAOZVT010001182.1 GCA_025869455.1 Prosthecobacter sp. | reverse complement strand
ATTCGTCAATTACTACTTCCACAAATACCTGGAAACCAACCCCTTTGGTTTTACCGCCATCGACATGAAGGCCTACTTTATGGGCGCTTTAGGTTGCAGCTGGCAGGAAACAAAATCATCCAAGATGACCGCTGCGCTGAAGCCACTCAGCGAACCGAACCATAACGCATTGGATGATGCTCGCTTTCAGGCAGAGCTCTTCGCGCTAATGCTGGCGGGTAAGGGTAACCGCTGACGCCTCCCATGGCACTGACTTGAAGCTTATCTAAGCCAAGTTGCTTCAACATATCTGCCGCCCCTGAACGACCAAGCCTTGATGCCTTCTGGTTTTTCGGACTTGCCGACAATAACGGCTATCGGGTGCGGCAAATCCTGCGTGTAACGTGCAGCAAATTTGGAGAAACTTCCGATATCTGCCGGAGAGATCACCGGAACGGATTGGGGGTGTGTATGCCAGTAGCCCACCAGACGTAACCCTTGTTCGTTGGCAGCCCTGATCTCCTGACGGCACCGCTCCGCATCCAACTCTAGCCAAGACCAACCTGACCGATCGGCGCGATGAGGCACCGTGGCCAAGGCCAACAGCAGACCTTTCGGATCAACCGGATTGACGAATAACTGTCCCCCTCGCTCCACGCCAAAAAGGCCCTGCCGATGACTATCGAAGATGTTCGCGACAGCTTGGGACACCAATAGCTCGGTATTCACCTCCGGCCATCGCCAGCGCCATGCGATATCCGTCATACCATTTCATCCTTATGTTCCGGCCATCCGCGCTCGAGTAGGAGTTGCTGCGCCCCCTCTGGAAGTTTGGGCCCATGGTATTGGCCTCCTAGGCTCGGCACATCTTCAGGCCTGTAGATACTGCTGACCCAAGATGCAGTGGTGATGTTGCAGGTCAATGCACGTAAAGCCGTGTGCGACACCATAGAGGCGATATTGGTCATCCCCAGCGATCCGCCTGGAATAAAGCTCTCCCCACAAGCGGGCAGTGGAACCACACCTCCTCCCGGCCACTCGGTAAACTTATGAAGAAAATCGCCGATGTCCGTGAATAAATGACGGCCATCAAAGGTACCGGCTGGTGCGAATAGCGCGTGGCCTACCTGGGTATACGGTTCGCTCCAGGCTTGTAAAAGTCCCCAAGAAACGCCGCTGGATTTGGCTCGCCATACAGTGACCTCCGACTGCCAGTCCGCTGTCGTAATCACCACAAGATCTGCGTTATCGAACACTTCTGGTTTGCTGCTCATAACTACTTCGGCGAAAGTCGAATAAGCGGTGCATTCTGTAGTCGGAAGATCTAACAGAATCTTGTCCCTCAACGCTGAGGCTTTCAGCCTCCCTAGGCTATCCGCTCCCAGAACGTGCCTACCCAGATTGGCTGACACCAGAGTGTCAGGGTCGATGAGGGTAAGGTGGCCGACACCGGAGCGTGCCAGTTGTATTGCCACCGCACTGCCTAACGAGCCAACGCCAACACAAACGACCCGAGCATTTTCAAGGTGCTTTGCAGTGCCGCTTATATCGCGGGACAGAATGGACGCACGATCAAGCACGTCTAGGGCAGTTGCGCGGACAAGTGCCGGAGGATGTGCATTTGCGATGGCTGGCCGGCGGCGCGCTGTGCGCAAGCCAAACTTTGCCCCCCGCTCTTGCTGTACGCCAAGCGAGCGCACATTGAGGCAATAAGTTGGAGCATCCGTCCCCCCAGGAAGCTCCAGGACAATCCATCGACTCGCCAACGTTCCATGCAGCTCAAACCATGCCAGCAATTGCTCGGCATCGTCTGGTTGAAGGTGTGGCGTGAGCCACAGCAATAAATCTTCTGGATCCGGGGTGCGGATATCCGGATAAGTCTGAAGCTTAACGTAAAAACCAGGAGTTTCGGCCGCGCGAATGACAGCGGAGCGCCCGACAACCCGTCGGTAATGCCCTTTGAGTGCAGCTATGTTCGATGCTAGCCAAACCGTTTCCTGACCGGATGGCACAGCCCGGCGCGGATCGCTGAGAGCAAACAACTGCGAGGCGGCCTGAGGTCGATCCAAAAGT
Source organism: Prosthecobacter sp. (assembly GCA_025869455.1). Classification (GTDB taxonomy): domain Bacteria; phylum Verrucomicrobiota; class Verrucomicrobiia; order Verrucomicrobiales; family Verrucomicrobiaceae; genus Prosthecobacter. The sequence goes on along the minus strand of JAOZVT010001182.1, from coordinate 436 downwards.
AAGAGGTTCTGGAATGACTGACCGTGCTGAAAAGACCAGTAGGTAGTGATCTCATTCTGAAATTCGATATCGCGCGTTGCCTGGCTTGATCCCCTCTTGGACAACGAAACGATCTGGGCCAAGCGAGCAAGGCTGTCCTCTACCACGACCTCCGGGGAGCCCATAATGGGGCGTTCCTGAAAGCCATGAAGGCAAAGCCCCGACTTAGTGGCATGCGGCCAAACCAGCCATGGAGAAGGTTCGACGTTCAGCCGCAAGAGCCCACGGGGAAAGTTGGAGGGGAAACCAATACGCAGTCGCCGCTCCTGCCCCGTGTAATCGATGGGCAAGGGGAAGTGAAAGCACGCCGCTTCGTCAGCCCGCATGGGTGCGGGCTGGAGCAATGCATCAGCTGCATCCTGACCTAGGGTATCTCGCAGTGCGGCGATTCCGCGCT
>JAOZVT010001181.1 GCA_025869455.1 Prosthecobacter sp. | reverse complement strand
CCATGACGCCTCGGCCCCAGGGATTTTCTGTGAGGGCAAACTTAGGGTAAGCGGCCTTGATCTCCTCATGGTTCAGGATGGCGGGCAGGACTTCATCGTGGATGAACCGGGCTAGGCGATCCGACATCGTATCATATTCCAGGCCGCGCTCGCTATTCTTGCCATCATTGCCACCATTCTCTACTGCCACGGCGATGAAGGCGGGCAGCTTGCGCTTGGGGTCTTTCGAGATTGTTAGGTTATCCAGCGCATAAGCCACTTGATTGATCTTACCCGGGCCGTCGTGGATGATGAGCACGGGTGCCTTCGTGCCGTCTTTATAAGCCGCTGGCACATAGACCGTGATCTTGCGCTCGACCTTCACGGGCTTCTTATCTGGCTCCAGGGTTTTGTCAGTGCCTTGGAAAATCTGGCTATCTGCCAGCGCCATCTTGAACACAAAGGTCTTGCCTTTGGGATTGCCAAGATCTGTGAGATCGGGGTCGATCTTGTAGTCGGGTCCGATGGTGAAGTGACCGTCACCATCCTTGCTAGGATTCTCCGCATAGGTGTCTGCCGCACTTGCCGTTAGGCTGAATAAACCAAGGGCGAGAAAATGACAGAGGAACGAGAGCCGAAATACGGAGATGAACATGGTGAATCGTCCGTGCTCCGCGCACGATGTCAATGTCGCGAAGAAGGATGAATCACCCCTGAAAGTGGATTTGAGCTGCTCTTGCAGACTACTTGGATGTCCATTCCTTAACCAGCTTGGCACCCACGGAGGGACCCACGGCAGCCGTACCTTTCTGAACCAACGACCCGTCGGGATTGAACAAGAAATACATGGGACGTTCAGTGCCTTCACTGCCGATCACATCGCGAATATTCCGGTCTTTGAAGTCCGTGATCACCAAGATGAAATGTTGGCGCACCAGCTTTTTCGTCTCTTCCAATTCCAGCATGCCTTTGATGTGGAAAGCTTGGTTTTTCTTCTTCTCATCGTAGGCAAACACAAGCACCCGCTTTTTGCTTTTTTCCCCGCGCGTGATCGCCGCCCCGACACTGTTACCAGACGTCATGCCAAGAAAAGACTGGGAATCAAACTCATCCGCCCGAGCCTGGATTTGTCCAAGAAAGAGAACCAGGAGGAGAATATGAGAAAAGCGAGTATTCATGATTGAGCGTATCCACCGAAAGGTAGTTGGCAATCTATTTACTTAGGTGAAGCGGACTCGTATAAACCCCCTCGCCCCAGATCACCCGACGATCCGCCAAGTCAGCTCAATTCCCATGCCCAAAGGCAAGGGCGTGACTGGGCCTGCAGCAGTCTCAAGAATCGGCGTCTGCGAGGGTGCCTTTTCCATCCTGAACCGCAGGGTTGAAGCAGGAAAACCGTAAAAGGTGGGTCCATTGAGACTGAGGAAGCGTTCGAAGGCAGTCTGGCCTTCGGGAGTGCCTAGATCCACACCAGCTTCTTCAAAAGCCATCGCGTAGAGTTGTGGGGCACAACCTCCTGTGAAACAACCCGCCGCGCAGCCACAGGCGGTCGCCTTGGTCGTGTGGGGAGCACTGTCCGTGCCGGCGAAAAACTTAGTTTGCCCAGGTGTCGTCACGACTTGCCGTAAGGCCGCACGATCATCCTGAAACTTGACGATGGGCAGGCAGTAAAGGTGGTATTTGAGTCCCTGAATCAGATGCCCCAGCGTGTAAAGAAGATGCTGTGGTGTGATCGTGGCCCCGACATGATCTGGTGCATTCACCACGAATTCTGCCGCAGTGCGGGTGGTGATGTGCTCGCAAACGATGCGCAGTTTGGGATGTGCTTCAATCAGGCGCGGCATGCGCTCCGTGTAGAAGTGCGTCTCGGCATTCTGCTGAGCGTCGATGTAATCCGGCCCGCTAAGTGCGTGTTGTTCCCCATGAATGCAGAGCACGATGCCATGCTCCTCCATGGCCCGAAAGACTTCTCCTCCGATCAGGTCATCCATCGGCAGGCCATGCTCTGCATTGGTGGTTCCGTGCGGCGGGTAATACTTACAAGCTCGTAGAAGGCCCGAGGCAGCCCCTTCACGGATCATGGCTGCTGTCGTCTGGCGGGTGATGTAAAGCGGCACGATGAGTTGCTCAAAGACATCGGCTCCTGCCGCGCGAAGTTCCGCCGAGTAACTCTCAATGGACCAGCCATCAGCCTGCGCAGCACCGGAGATTCTGGACACTGGCGGCTGCGTGTTCGGCATCGCCAATGCTCCCGCACAGCCCATGTCCTGGTGGGCCTTCACATAAGAAGCCATTGCAGGGCCTTGGCGGAAGTGAGTGTGCAGGTCGAACCAGCGGGGGAGCGTGAGGGTCATGGGCTTTTGATAGCGCGGGCTGTGCGCGGATCAACCTACAGCCGAAAACTTGCCCAGGGAATGCATGGAATACTCGGAAAGGACTGCATACAAAGTGAGTGCAGTGTATCCGTCAAGCCAAGCCCCTATGAGAACCCATTGGCGGGAGAGGTATTGGATC
>JAOZVT010001180.1 GCA_025869455.1 Prosthecobacter sp. | reverse complement strand
CCTGATCAGTTGCAGCTTGCAATTGCTCAAGCAAAGCATCCTTACTGAGCTGTTCCAGCTCTAATGCATTGCGCTCAACCTTGAGCTTCTCAAGAAAATAATTATTGCGAAGCTCAAATTCGTCGAGAATGGTATACCAGTCCTTTACATATCTTCTCATTCTAGGATCATCAGAAACTAGGCCCATATCGCCTTTGCTAATATGATTGCCCAGCCTACTTTCAATCTCAGAGTCCTGAGCTGAGATCTTTCTTCCAACAAGAATCAGCTCTACATGCATAAACCCGCTTGTAAAGTCCGGGAATTTTTTTATCACTGCTGCGTAATCGTCCAACTGGCGAAGGTGCTTCACATTCAGCGATATGCTAGGACGTTTTATTTCGATAATTACGCATCGGTAAATTGGCCTACCATAAGAATCCAAGGAAGGTATTTTCCGAGCCAAGAATAAATCTGGTTGCCGCTGGGAGAGCTCTAGCTTTTCGGAGTCCTCGTCATCCAAATCCTCACTATCTACTACCTGAATTCCTTTTACATCGTTTCGCAAATTTCTTGCGATTGTAGTAAAAGACGCTTCTTCAGCGCCTAGAGTTTCGTAGGCCGGCCCAAACAACCAAGTATTATTCTCAATAATCTTTTGGAGGTCTGGCGTCTCCAAGACTTCCAAGTAATGTTTATTCATAATCTCTCGAAGCTGGTGAACAGCCACTTGACGCTTATGAATAACTTCGATAGTAGAAATAATATTTTCAAGCTTGATAGATTTTATTTGCTGCGCGAGCTTCTTGGTGGAAGCTTCATCCAAGTCCAAAGTGCTCTCAAGCACATCAAGAAGGGCGTCATTTTCGTTTGAGACTAACAGCCGATCTATAAGCCTGATAAGTATTTTCTTTTGTTTCTTTTGAAGCGTATTAAATATAGACGGATCAGCAAGATAAATTGATTTAATCGTGCTTTTAACTTTTCCACTTCTCCAGCCAGCCTCTTCAGCGCTTAGCTTCGAATAATCGGGAAAAATACCGTCTTCTTCGAACTTGTCGAGCTGAGCATCAACAAACTTCTTCAGGAAGTCCTCATAGAGCCTCTGCGTAACTAGATTAAGCTCTTTTTGTAATGCCTTCCATGTTTTGCTAGTGGGATTGAAGTCGCAGGATAGCACCCCATCCTTGTCTTCTTCGAACTCTTCCGCCCAATCAGAAACCACATAAACGCTGGTGAAGAAATTTGGCTTATTATTGAGACTACTCAACTCTTTATGAACAGTAGCTCCAGCGGGCGTCATGAGATAAGTGTACGATTTCTCAGAACTAGGCTTTTCGATCCACCTAATGACTTTAATAGTGAACTCATGATCATCAGCAGCCACTAGATTTTCACTAATCTCATGCTCAGGTATACTTATCGGGCACGTATTTAGGACAATTTTTTTGTCTTTATTTAGCGCCAGATACCATCCAAACTCGATGGACAGAAGCCTTGCCAATTCATCTTCTGAAGGAAGATTTCTAACGAAATTCAGAAGCTCTACGCATGTGCCGTTTGTTTGGCTAGAGAGGTTGGCATGCTGCTTTTCTGCTGATAATCCCTGCACATCGTAGTGCGCTAGATCAGCGGAGTTAACTATTACTACCGCGTCCTCCCCTTTTTCGGTACGTGTATACCAGCGGGCCTCGTTGCACAAGACGTGAAAAGAAAGGCGACCTCTACCATGCGACCCGTGTTGGCTAGCACTGCCCACCTTAGACGACTCATTAAACTTTCCGAAATTATCTTCGGATCTACGAAAATCTATACCAAGCCCATCATCAGAAACAGCAAGATATTCAAGACCTCCCATTTCATTAAGCGAATACGAAATATTCACCGTGGAGGCCTTAGCATCAAACCCATTCCATGCAAACTCAAATATCGGCTGCCACGGATCGACTTTCCGGAAGTGCTTCCGAATTCCTGAGTCTGTGATATTTGTAGCAGCGGACACTTTAAAGTCTGACATAGGTTGCGGCCTATTTATTTAAAGAAGCTAAATGAATGTAAATGCACTTCTACTAGCAAATTAATTTCTTGTATTTAAATTCACGCTTGCTTTGCAATTTCGACGCTCAATACTTCCTTCCCCGCCCGGACAAAAGTCGCTTATCCGCGACTCTTTGCCTACAACCACAATTTCTTTTTGGCGGGATGGTATCGTTATGGTTGTCTCTGGGATAACCCGCGTAGCCGGAACGATATTGGTCGCGCCCTGGGGAACGTAGTTTTTGTCGTTGAATACGGTTTGCTTGGGTGCCGGCTCTGTCGTAATCGCTTGAGGTTGGACTGATTGCGGTTGAGGCGTTGCACCTCTCGCGGCCACTTCCTCTACCACCATGTCCCAATCTTTGGTCGCTGCTGGCCCCGCTCGTGTGATCTCGGCAACGGGGGCTGGCTTAGGCTGGATGCGCTTATCGGCAATGCCCTGGACGGTGCCTTTGAGGAATGCCGAACTCACCATCTGTAGCGCGGCCAGCATGATT
>JAOZVT010001179.1 GCA_025869455.1 Prosthecobacter sp. | reverse complement strand
CCGGCCGAGCCGAGAGTGCCTATGCCTTCCCGGAAACTGCCGTAACTACCCGCCTCAAAATAAGCCGTTGTTTCAGGTTTTGTTAGGCCACGACCACTGCGAGTGATCACGTTAATGACACCGCCAATCGTCTTACCACCATACAAGCTGGAGGCAGGCCCGCGTAGTACTTCGATGCGCTCCACATTATCCAAAGGAGTCGTTTCCAGATTGAAGGAACCTGCCAGATTCATCGGCACAGGGCGTCCATCGATCAGCAACGCCGTATGCTCCGTCTTAGTTCCTCGCATCAAGACCGTAGCCAGGCTACCCGGCCCCCCACGGTCTGCTAGGGTCAGCCCCGGCACACGCCGCAGCGCATCCACCAGCAGGCGGTAGTGCTCACGGTCCATTTCTTGCCGGTCAATCACGGTGACAGAAGAGGCCGTTTTCCAGGCTTCCGTTTCCGTCTTGGTGGCGGTAACTACCACTCGTGGCAATGATTTGTCTGATGCTGGCGGCTCTGATTCAGCCGCAGGCACAGGTTCGGCAGAGAACAGGCTCTGCGCAGTGAAGATAACAAGGCTGGCCGTTCCAAAAACGGAACGGAAGCCACGGGATTTTGATGTCATTGAGGTCTTGCGAATTGCGGCAAGAACGAGCACACAGGCTGACGTGTCAGCTTATGGCAAAGCTGACCCAGCATGGGCATTCGGTCCCACCCTTCATTGTTGCGATGAAGTGTGAACCCGCCTAGCTCCCCATTGGAGGGGCGGGTGTGAGCATTCGTAGAGAGATATTCGGACTCCGGGTTTGTGAGATTTTAAAGTCTCGCCTTTCTCACTCGCCTTCACCGGAGATCTCTCTCCGATTGGCTTCGCCTGACCATCATCACTGATGATCACGTTGTGAAATTGTGACCCGATACCGCAGCGCCACTGTGACCGATTCTAACGGTCTTCCCTGCATCTACGTCTGGCTGCCAGCGTCATCATGCATGACCCTGGGCTTGATAAAGAAAACGCATTTGCATTTCTGCTCCCGCGCCGTGGCCATGCCCATAAAGTAGGGCAGCAGACTCCGCAACGTGAAACCTTCACCTTCCGCCTGGACGATTAAAAATGGAACCCGGCCTCTTAGGTTCCTCCACCTTGACCCGTGCCCGATCACCTTCGGCAATCCGTTCAGCCTCCTCCATGTTTTCCTCACTCGGTGGCGCACGCTCCCCCTTTTTGCCGCCCACACGCATCAGATTAGATTTCCAGTCCGTGTCCTGAATGGACCCCGTCCCCCGATATTCCAGCAATTCACTAAAGGGCAGAAACACCAGTCCAGGCAGACCCCGCACCCTCACCTGTGCAGTCAAATCCACCGCATCCCGAATGAAATCAATCTTCCCAGCCAGGGCTATTTTGAAGACACTGGTCAATGCCTCAAAATCCTTAGTGACCAAGTAACCATCTGCCACTTCAAAGGTACAATTCGCCTCCTTAGCCACATTGTACCCCTTGATTTGTCCCGGCAACACACTGCCCAAAAGAGGAGTCAAAGGCCCCAAAATAGGTACCGCGTACAAGTTCCCATTCACAATGATCGCCGCCCCTCCACCTTTCAGCGCCATCCAATCATCCTGCCGTCCAACGAAGCGAAAATGTCCCGTGATGTCACCTTCGGTATCCGAGTTCTTCGAATAGATGTTTGCAAATCTCTGGAAGCTCACCCCATCCAAACGCAACTCGCCAGAGTATGGCTGGAGCCGCTCCCCTTCCCCGATCTCCCCTTTCAGTGAGAAAGATCCGCCTAACAAAGAAGAGTGAATATCAAAAGCACTGCCTTTACCTTTGCTAGAAACATCTGCCGTTAATTTGTCAAAAGGCACTTCCTTACCAAACACCTCATACGGAAACTTACCCGCTTTCACATTCACCGAAAAACCTTCACGATTCGGATTCAAATCCACCGTCCCCTTGGCATTCATCGGCTCACCATAGAGTTGCCCTCTCACATCAAACTTCAGATCCTCGCCCTTAAAAATCAGATCCCCTTCTGGCGCTGAAATGATCATGTCTTCACCCCACAAGGCATACCGACCTGTTCCAGTGGGATGCTTAAACTTAACCCGAAAATCATTCAGCGATCCATCCTTATAGTGGATGATTCCGTCCATCTCCACTTCCGTCGTGATCGGCAGCCGATACTTCGCAATCTGCTCCGCCACGTTAGGCGCAAAGCAACTCGTCACCGCCACAGGGTCAATCTTCGCGTGGATCCCCTCCAGCTTCACCCATTTCTCATGATCATCCACAAACACATGGGTGACCTCTCCCACACCTTCCGCACGGCGCACCTTCGCATTGCGGTAATGCTGGATCGGACCTTGAAATTCCACATCCGCCTCCATCTGCTCCAAGTCCACTCCCCGATATCTGAAATTACGCAGATCTCCGCGTCCCTTATTAACACATTCTTGCAAATCCGCCTTCGGCCCAGAACCCTCGATTTCGAAGTAGATGCTGGATTTCGGCGTAAACTGAA
>JAOZVT010001178.1 GCA_025869455.1 Prosthecobacter sp. | reverse complement strand
GAATACCTGCTCATGCCCGCCCACGGCATCTTTGCCCTCGGCGTCGGTCACGTCCGCCGTAAGACCATGGAGCCCGGTGAAAAATCGGACGAACCAGCTAAAATGATGACCACCAACATTGCCGATCTGAACGAAGAGGAATGGAACGTCCTGCTACATCTCAAAGGTGAGCTTTCCCTAGAAGAGATCGGCCCAGAGCCTTGGGCTGGGCGCGCAGCCGCCGCTGGCACCACGCTGGAGCGTTTCTGCGAAGTCGCTAAAAACCTGGACAAAAAAGGCGTCATCGGTCGCTTTTCCACCTTCCTGGAACACGTCAAACCCAGCCAAACAGGCGTTCGTGTGACCCGTTTTAACGGCCTCTTCCATTGGAAAGTGCCTGAGGGCATGCAGGAGCGTGGCGGTGCTGAAGTCGGCCGCCACACCATCATGACCCACTGCTACTGGCGCGAAGGCGGCCCTCGTTTTGGCAATGTCAACATCATGGGCGTGGTGCATGGCACCGATAAAGACCTCATCATGAAGCACAAAGAGGCGATTGATGAGCACCTGGCCTCCATCGGTATGCCGGTGGAGTACACCAATGTCTTCTGGGGTGGACGCAGCGAGATCAAGCCGAGCGAAATCAGCCCCATCGTCTATCGCGAGTGGCACAAGAAATGGGCCGATGTCACGGGTCCCGTGATCTAATTGGACCTCATTTTAACCCATCGCAGGGCGGTCAAAAGACGGCCTTGCGATGGAATAAAAAGCTCTCCACCAGGAGCACCCCCAGGAGGCTCCAAATCAATAGCTTGGGCCAGTCGCTGAAGCCTCCTGAGCCCACGATTTTGGGCAATGGACTGCCAGCGGTGATCCCAGCCGCCCCCTTGGCGGGCACATCCGTTTCCTGAACTGAGGCCAAAAGACTAACTCCGGAATGTCCTTCCGCTGTCCGCCAAGCTCCCAGTCGCTGAATGGCCAATAGGCCAGAGGTCACCGAATCTGAGGCTTCGACAAATTGCGATCCATTCCATTCCGTCCACTGGAGCAGGCCTGTTTCTTCCAGAAGATCTCCAGGATGCTGCACCTTCAGGCCAGCCGTGGCTTCGTTATTTTCAGCACACCAGTAAAGAGCATTCCCCAGCATCAAAGGGAAAGCGGGTAGCAATGCCAATTGCTCTGAACGAGCCGGAGAAAAAGCACTCACAACCACTCGTTGACCGTTAGACTCCCCGGCTTCGAGAACTGGTTCCGTACCCGCCATCCAGAGAGGCTCAAATGAACTGCCTAAATCCAGCACACTGGTCTGGGTAATGGCGAGGCGACTGGCAGATACGCGGAATAACACCGGATGATCCGGGGCCACGCTACGAATGCTGTCATGCGGCAGTCCTGCCCCCTGGAGCCTCTTCATCTTCACGGGTCCCACCGATTTATCAGGATTCAGGGCGATCACGGGGCGATCTGTCGGCCATTCATCTGGCAACCATTGTTCAAAGACATAGACATCCGGTTTGTCCTTCATGGGCCAGGCGGCAGGAGTGCCTTTCAGCATCTCGATCCGCCCTGCTTCGATCATTGAAGTCAGCGCCAGTTCCGTGAATGGGTCCGGTTTATCCGCTACCCAGGCCACCACCAGAGGACGCGCCTGGGGTAGTGGAGCCGCCACCGCATTGTCCCAGCTCAGGCAATCTCTGGCTGCTTTAAGCCGAATCTCCACACGCTGTCCACGCACCCCTTCCAGAGGAAGAATGAGCGAACTCGACTTCCCGGGCTCCAGTTCCAATTCACGCAGTTGAGCCAGCCGACCACCCAAAGTAATTTCCAAAGTGGCCGTGACCTTGCCTGGATTGGCCGCTGCCGCAGTCACCTTCACAAAACCTTCATAACGATCTCTCGCCAAGGGGGCTGGGCGAATTTGAAAACCCGTGATTCCCACATTGGTTAGGCTTGTCAAAGCCACGCTGGTGAATTCGTAGGTCAGTCCCGCCGTGTCCACCCAGGCCGCATCCCCCACATGCCAGACTTGCGTGTCTTTTTCTAACTCCGCCAAACGCCGCACCACCACCTGCGCCGCATCTGGCCGACCTTCCATCGGCAGGGGTTGGATCTCTTCCAGCAAGCGCAAGCATTCACGACGGTTCCGATTGCGCGAAAGCAGCACCTGCGTTTTTGCATCGTAAGCCACCAGGGACACCACCACTTGATCGGGCAAGCGGTTCAGTCGGTCCCGTAAAACGCGCCTAGCCTCATCCACCCGGGTCTTCCCAGACTCATCCTTGGCCGACATGGAAGCCGAACGATCCACCACCACGATGACCGCCCCAGGCGAGTCCTTCCCTACATTGCTTACAGGACGAGCCAGGGCAAAAACGGCAAACAGGATCACCAGCAACGTGAGCAGGAGTGAAAGCCACTTTTTCAGCTTCCGCAGCCAGGCCGACTCCTGGTGTTCCCGCGAGAGTGAGCGAAAGAAAAGCAGCGTGGAAACTGGCACCCGTCGGGCCTTTTTCCGAAACATGTACAGCGCCAAAGGAATC
>JAOZVT010001177.1 GCA_025869455.1 Prosthecobacter sp. | reverse complement strand
GGAGAGATTCACTTCGGCACTCGTTGTATCTGTGACTACGGGATATTTTTGCAGCGAAAGAGCGGAACTATTTTCAAGTCCCCAAGCATAAAGTTCGTTCTCACCGCCGAAGCCGTCTCCTGCGCCGATATGAAAGAGCGTGTCGCGTGAGTCAGAAGACTGGCGATTGTAAAACATGGCCATGGACCAGCTATCATTGTTGAAATCATAGCTGAAGCCGCCGGACTGAGTCACCGCATAACGGCCGCTTTTGGTCGTGGTTCCGCTGGTGCCGTCACTGGGGAGGGATACGTAGCTACCGCTGCCAGAGTTAGCTGGGGTGGTGGTGAGAACCAGCGGGGTGGTTCCTGACCCATTGGCATCATAGACAGCGTTATAGCCGTTACCACTTTGGTCCACGAGGTCATTTCCAGACACGGAGCCATCATAATAAACGAGCAGGCTAGCCGCTTGTGCTGGGGCAGCACAAAGCAGAAGGATGGCCATGCATGGGGGGAGAAACTTGCCAATCATCACAAGAGTACATACCTTCGCGTTCAGGTTTAGTCAACCTAGGGGGCTGGTAAGCTCAGTTCTCAGAGCTTATCAAAGACGCTGCGTAGATGTTCAAGGCTGCCGATGGCGAGGATGACTTCGTATTCGAAGGTGAGTCCGGGCTTGAGGGCAAAAGTCTGGATTGGGGCTAGGTAAGAGCAGTCCCCCTGGTTCCCGTGGCGCACGCGGTAGGTGGTGGCCTCGCTGGTGTGGGGCATGTATAGGCCCAGGCCGGAATCCTGGTCATTGACCCAGGCAATCCATGGAATGCTGCCGAGGTGGACATATTGATTCGGGAAACCGGGTTTGAGGCGCTGGAGCTGACCCTCTGGGCTGGTGAAGATGAGGGTGTCCAGGGTGGGTTTGACAAAGAGGGCGGGCAGTTCCTGGTGGCGTGGTCGGTGTGTCTTTTGGCCGTTGTAGGTCATTTTGAATCGGAGACGGGCCAGGCCATCTTCCAGCTTCAGCCATTGTTCCATCGTCACTTCGTCCAGCTTTTGACCCGTGGCCCAGTGGCGTGGGATGATTTTAGCGTAGAGCTGGTCTTTTTCGGCGCGGCTTTCCACGACTTGGGCGGGTTCGTTGCGCCAGCTGCCGCCTTGGACTGGGTTGTACCGCCAGGGTTTGCCATTCCAGTCACTGCCGTCCTCATCCCCGTAATAGGATTGCTGGACGTAACGGCCCACATCGTAGGTGTTCAGCAGGTTATCCGTAGAATGGGAGTGGGAAAACCAGCCGATGCAGGCCCCGGCCTTGAGATTGATGCCCAAGCGGACTTGGCCGTTGTCCAAATAAACCCAGCCCTCCTGAGCGCGGGCTAGGGTGGTCAGTAGGCAAAAGGCAAGCAGGAGGCGCATGGTGGAATGGAGACGAGGGTGAGCCAGTGGGCAAGAGGGGGCGTTTTTCGGAAACACAATAGTATGTGGAGACGCAGTGCTGACTTCTTGAGTGTTCAGAATGTCCGTGATATGGCTAAAGGTGCCTCCAACCGCTGCCACCATTGTTTATCCGTTCGCTGCTGCCCTTCTCTATGCCTTTGGGGCCATGGTTTTAAAGAGATCCAGCCAACTGGGTGTGGGCCTGTGGCGGACGACCTTTGTGGCGAATTTCATCGTGGCAGGCCTGTTTTCTCTACTCTGGCTACTGGGGGGACCACCCGTGGAGCGTGAGCTGCTGTGGCAGCCAGGAGTGATCGCCATGTGTCTCTTTGTCGGCCAGATCTCACAGTTCATTGCGCTGGAAAAGGGAGATGTGTCTGTGGCCGTGCCTGTCTTTGGACTGAAGGTCATTCTGGTGGCTTTTTTGACGCCCTTGCTGATTGGGGAAGCGGTCGGGGTGAAGCTCTGGATCGCAGCCTTATTAAGCGTCGTGGGCATCGCGTCCCTGAACAAAAAAGATCAAGGCAAACGGCCACGCGGCCTGGGGATCACCCTGCTGGCAGGTGGGGTAGGTGCGGTGTGCTTCGCCGTGTTTGACGTGCTGGTGCAAAAGTGGGGACCAAACTGGGGTGCGGGTCGTCTGCTGCCCTGCATTTTCTGGATCAATGCGCTGCTGTCCTGCGGATTGGTGTTTCGGTTCTCGGCTCCCCTGAGCGCGATCCCGAAGCAGGCCTGGGGCTGGCTGGGTGGCGGCTCGGTGCTGCTGGGAACCCAGAGCATCATTTTTGTCAGCACGCTGGCGGTGTACGGGAAGGCCACTTCGGCGAACATTGTGTATGCTTCACGTGGTCTGCTGAGCGTGGCTCTGGTGTGGATGATCGGTCATTGGTTTGCCAATACCGAACGTGACCTAGGGCCAGGAGTGCTGCGCTGGCGCTTGATCGGCGCTCTGCTGATGATGAGCGCGATCGTGCTGGTGGTGGTGTGAGACGCGGGCTACTGGCGATGGATTGGGGAGTTGCGGATTACACCGCGCTTGTCGGAATGCTGGCATCGCATCTGTAGTTTGTCATTTAAGTGACCATAGCGGCACATTTCCTGCCGTTTAT
>JAOZVT010001176.1 GCA_025869455.1 Prosthecobacter sp. | reverse complement strand
TTACTTTTTGACTGTAGTGGGGCTCTTCGTTCGCATCCGAAGTGATCAAAGTGAGCGTTTCAGCCCTGATAGAGCTGGCGATTAAGGTTAGAGAAGCGGCGAGATTGATGAAAAAACGAGTCATTGCTCCCTCATAATGCGAGCTTCTTCTAGGTTCAAGAACCCTAAACCAGTTTTTAAAAAAGCGGCCCGGTGGAACCCAACCAAAATTCCACCGGGCCTTAATTGACCGGGCTGTCCCCAACCATGAAGTGACAGTCCAGCTCGTTGTGGTGAAGCTCACGCTTCAATGCCAATAATTAGCAACTAGTAGGCCAACTCTGGTAGCATTTTAAGGGGGCAGAAATGTTGCTGTGGTCGTGCATTTCTCCAGTTCATATGAAGGTGTGGGTGAGGGTCGATTTCTTAAGAGGGTTAAATCCTAGGCGCATTAAAATTGCTGTTCTAGGTTCAACTTGCTCAAGTTAATCTCATGTCATCCGGCCTAACCAAGTGCTCAAGACGAGGCGTCTCGAAATCATTTGTTTTACAACTCCACTTTGATCGCCGCCAGCAAGTCCTCATAGCGGTCAAAGGGCTTGAACTGAGGGAACTGGGCCTGAATGCTTTCGGGGCTGTGGAAGAAGAACCCTTTGTGTGCCTCGCCTAACATCGTGGTGTCATTGAAGGAATCTCCCGCCGCGATGACTTGGTAATTCAGGCTTTTGAAGGCGCTGACAGCTTTTTGCTTTTGGTTAGGCTGACGCAGCTTGTAATCCACGATGCGGCCCGTGCTGTCCGTTTCCAGGTAATGACAGAAAATGGTCGGCCAGCCGAGCTGACGCATCAGCGGGTGGGCAAATTCTTCAAACGTATCACTCAGGATGATGACCTGGGTCAGGGAACGCAGTTCATCCAGAAAGTCCTTGGCCCCTTCCATCGGTGAAAGTGTGCCGATGACTTCCTGAATGTCATCCAGCTTCAGCCCATGCTGATCCAGGATGGCCAGACGGCCTTTCATTAGCACGTCGTAGTCTGGCTCGTCACGCGTGGTACGGCGCAGTTCGGCAATGCCGGTTTTTTCGGCAAAGGCGATCCAAATCTCGGGTACAAGCACGCCTTCGAGGTCCAGGGTGACGATGGTCTGTTTTTTCATGGAATCAGCCTCCCTTGTCACGACTTCAGGGAACTGTCCAGCGGGGCTTTGCCTGGAGTGATTTTTGGGCATTCGGCTCGCTACTCTGGCGAACACCGCTGCGGAGCGTGCTGCCGAGTGTGACCGGTAACAAAAGAGACCCCTGGAATTCTTGCGCTGCCTTGACTTCACTATTGCCGTGGAGAGCCGGACTCCATTACAATACGGGAATGAACCCTCGATTTTCCCGCCGTCGTTTTCTCACCACCAGTGCCGCCGCACTGGGGTTCCCCACCATTGTTCCTAGCAGTGTTTTTGGCAAACCCGGACGCCCCGCGCCATCGGAGCGAATCACCGTCGGTTGCATCGGCTGGGGCACCATCGCTGGGGACTGGACACCTTCGTTTTTGAACAATGAAAAATGTCAGGTCATTGCCGTGGCGGATCCGATGAAGGAGTACAGTCACTATGGCTACGATGGCAAAGAGACGGGCGGGCGTGAAGCAGGGCGCAAGATCATTGATGAGCACTACTCCCAGGCGGCTAACAAAACCGTGAAGACCTGCACGGCTTACACCGATTTCCGGGAAATGCTGGACAAGGAAGACCTGGATGCCGTGCAGGTATCTACTCCTGATCATTGGCATGCCTACATGGCTGTCTATGCCGCGCGGAAGGGCAAACACATCTATGGGCAGAAACCTCTGGCGCTGACCATTGCCGAAGGTCGCCTGATGGCGGATGAAGTGGCGAAAGCTGGTGTGACCTGGCAGACCGGTAGCCAGCAGCGCAGTGACATCTACTTCCGCATGGCCTGTGAATTGGTGCGCAATGAACGCATCGGCAAACTGAAGCGCGTCCGCGTAGGCCTCCCTGGTGGGCATTCGAACTGGAATGGCATGGCAGATCAAACGGCGGTGGCTCCCATCCCAGATGACTTCGACTATGAACTCTGGCTGGGGCCTGCGGGGGAAATGGAATATCGTCCGGCATTGCTGCCCCTGAACTGGCGGCATAACTTTAACTTCAGCGGCGGCATGATCACAGATTTCGGCGCTCACCACATTGACATCGCTCAGTGGGGCATGGGCACGGAGCACACGGGACCGACTGAGATCCGCGCTGTCAGTGGGACGCTGGACCTAGACGCGCTTTATAACACAGCCACGGCCTTTGCCTTTGAAGGCGTGTATGAAAACGGCGTCATTCTGCAAGTGGCCAGCCCCGATCATGAAATCATGCCGGAGGTGGCTGCTACGGTGAAAGCCGCAGTGGGCAAGAAGCCTTTTGACCATGTCGGCGTCTTGTTCGAAGGGGATGAAGGCAAATGGATCTATGTGAATCGTGGCAAGCTCAGCGCTAGCGATCCCGCCATTCTACGTGAAAAAATCGGACCTGAAGAGATCCA